>JBBSQO010000051.1:0-9051 GCA_038244025.1 Propionibacteriales bacterium | reverse complement strand
GGTCAGCCGCCGCTCACCGGCCACGCCATACATGATCTGCAGCTCTGCGGGATCACCGGCGATCGCCCGCAGCAGCCAGCGGCGCCAGTCTCGTGCCTCGACCTCGAAGCCCGCATACATCAATGCCTGCAACGTCATCGTCGCGTCCCGCAGCCAGCAGAAGCGGTAGTCCCAGTTGCGCACTCCGCCGAGCTGTTCGGGCAGGGATGTCGTTGGAGCCGCGACAATCCCACCGGTGGGCGCGAAGGTGAGCGCCTTCAAGGTGATCAACGAGCGGACCACCGCCTCCCGCCATTGACCGTCATAGCTGCAATTCGCCAGCCAGTCCCGCCAGTACTCCTCGGTCTGGCGCAGCGCGTGCTCGGCGTTCACCGGCTTGGGCGCCGACCGGTGCGAGTCACGCCAGGTCAGCACGAACGGGATCCGGTCCCCCGGCTCCACCAGGAACTCCGCCACTGTCGCCAGATCCTCGCCGCGGGTCTCGACCGGTGTCCGAAGCCAGCAGGAGTCGGGACCGGCTACCGCCACCAGTGCCCCCTCGGCGCGCCTAACCCACGGCACCACCCGCCCATAGTCGAACCGGATCCGCAGCTCCATCCGAAGTGGCACCCTGCCGCGCACGCCCTCGACGATGCGAACCACATCCGGGGCCTCACCGCGCGGCGGCATGAAGTCGATGAGCCGCACGAGCCCGTCCGCGGTCTCGAGTTCGGTCTCCAGCACCAAGGTCTCGCCCCGGTAGCGTCGCCGTGTTGCTATCACGTCGCCGACCGGCGTGATCAGCCAGCGGCCGTGTTCAGAGGTGCCCAGCAGTGCGGCGAACACGGCACCGGAGTCGAACCGGGGCAGGCACAGCCAGTCGATCGAGCCGTCTCGTCCCACCAGGGCGGCTGACTGCGTGTCACCAAGCAGCGCGTAGTCCTCGATCGGCAACGCCATGTCTCACTCCTCGAGGCTCAGGCGCTCTTGTCGCGACGCTCGCGCTTGGCCAGCTTGTTACGCGGCACCAGAGTGGGCACCACCGAGTGGTTCACCACCTCCTCGGTGATGATCACCTGACCGATGTCCTCCTGGCTCGGCACGTCATACATCACGTTGAGCAGCACCTCTTCGAGGATGGCCCGCAGCCCGCGGGCACCGGTGCCGCGCAGCAGTGCCAGGTCGGCAATGGCCTCGATCGCCTCCGGAGTGAACTCCAGATCCACCCCGTCCAGCTCGAACAGCTTGCGGAACTGCTTGACCAGGGCATTCCGCGGCTCTTCCAGGATGCGGATCAGCGCCTCCCGGTCCAGCGGGCTGACCGAGGAAATCATCGGCAACCGGCCAATGAACTCCGGAATCAGCCCGAACTTGATCAGGTCCTCGGGTCGGACATCCTCGAACGGGTCATCCGAGGGTGGCTTGCGCGACTCCAAGGTGTTGTTGAAGCCCAGGGGGCGCTTGCCGACCCGCTGACCGACGATGTGGTCCAGCCCGGCAAAGGCGCCACCGACGATGAACAACACATTGGTGGTGTCGATCTGGATGAAATCCTGATGTGGATGCTTACGGCCCCCCTGCGGCGGCACCGAGGCCGAGGTCCCCTCCAGAATCTTGAGCAGGGCCTGCTGGACACCCTCACCGGAGACATCCCGGGTGATCGACGGATTTTCACCCTTACGGGCCACCTTGTCGATCTCGTCGATGTAGATGATCCCGGTCTCGGCCTTCTTGACATCGAAGTCGGCCGCCTGGATGAGCTTGAGCAGAATGTTCTCCACATCCTCACCGACATAGCCTGCCTCCGTCAGCGCGGTGGCATCAGCAATGGCAAAGGGCACGTTCAACATCTTGGCCAAGGTCTGGGCCAGATAGGTCTTGCCACAACCGGTTGGCCCGATCAGCAGGATGTTGGACTTGCCGAGCTCGACACCATCGTCCTCGGCGGCGCGCCGCGGCGGGTTGGCCGCCTGCGCCTGAATGCGCTTGTAATGGTTGTAGACCGCGACTGCGAGCGCCTTCTTGGCGTCGTCCTGGCCGATCACGTACCCGTCCAGGAACTGACGGATCTGCGCCGGCTTCGGCAGCTCCTCCAGCATGCCGACCTCGGTGCCCTCGGAGAACTCCTCCTCGATGATCTCGTTGCAGAGGTCAATGCACTCGTCACAAATGTAGACACCAGGGCCGGCGATCAGTTTTTTGACCTGTTTCTGGCTCTTGCCGCAGAACGAACACTTGAGCAGGTCACCGCTCTCACCAATGCGTGCCATGCCTCGTCTCCCATTCCCGGTGGTGGTCGCAACTGCCCTTGCCCATCCAACGACCGATGCAGCCGGGCCGCTGAATGATTCACCCTAGCCCGACGAGTGGCAGATGCGGGATACATTTCCCACCCGTCGGTCAGGTGTGCACAGCTGACTATCCCTCGATTTCCTTGAGGGAGGTCAGGATGTCATCGATGATGCCGTACTCCTTGGCCTCGTCGGCCGTCAGGTACTTGTCCCGCTCAATGTCATGACTGACCGTGTCGGTGTCCTGACCGCTGTCAGCAGCCAGCATGCCCTCCATCAGGCTGCGGATCCGCATGATCTCCCTGGCCTGGATCTCCAGGTCGGACGACTGCCCATAGCCGCCCTCGGTGGCCGGCTGGTGGATCAGGATCCGGCTGTTCGGCAGCGCCAGCCGCTTGCCCTTGGCGCCGGCGGCGAGAATGACCGCCGCCGCCGAGGCGGCCTGACCCAGACAGACGGTCTGCACATCCGGCTTGATGTACTTCATCGTGTCGTAGATCGCGGTCAACGCGGTGAACGAGCCACCCGGTGAGTTGATGTACATCTGGATCTGCCGTTCGGCGTCCATCGACTGCAGGCAGAGCAGCTGCGCCATCACGGCATTGGCGACCTCGTCGGAGATCGGCGTGCCGAGGAAGATGATCCGGTCCTCGAAAAGCTTGGTGTACGGGTCGACCCGGCGCACCCCGTATGAGGTGCGCTCCTCCCACTGGGGGATGTAGTAGTCCATCTGCGGGGCGAAGGGCTGGCCTTCGCCAACGGGTGAGCCAAACTGGCCGCCCGCGAAACTTGAGGCGTTCATGTGGTGGCTCCCTTACTGGTTCGGTGCGTCGTCGGTGCGGATCTGGGCGGCCGACGTGTAGACATGGTCGATGAAGCCGTAGCCCAAGGCCTGCTCGGCGGTGAACCAGCGGTCCCGGTCCGAGTCGGCCTCGATCTGATCCAGCGTCTGCCCGGTATGCTCGGCGATCAGCCTCTGCATCACGGCCTTGATGTGCAGCGACTGTTCGGCCTGGATGCGGATGTCGCTGGCCGTGCCGCCCAGTCCACCGGACGGTTGGTGCATCATGATCCGGCTGTTCGGCAGCGCAAACCGCTTGCCCTTCTCCCCGGCGCACAGCAGGAACTGCCCCATTGACGCGGCCAGACCCATCGCGACGGTAGCGACGTCGTTGGAGATCCACTCCATCGTGTCGTAGATCGCCATCCCGGAGTCCACCGACCCACCGGGTGAGTTGATGTAAAGCCAGATGTCCTTACCTGAATCCTCTGCATTCAGCAGCAGCATCTGGGCACAGATGGCGTTCGCATTCTCCTCCTTCACCTCCGAGCCGAGGAAGATGATCCTGTTCTGCAACAGGGCCTGGTAGACATTGTCGTCCAGGCCGATATTGCTGTTGCCCCTTTGCGCACGGATCTCGTGCTCTTGTCCACGTTGTTCGTTCACAACAGCGAACCTACCTTGGCCGGGTGACGAAACCGTGGTGAAAACCACGGTGTTCGCTGTCGGCGCACACCACCCCTGACTGTCAGGCCAGACCTGAATGTCACGGCAGCAGGGCGGCTCAGGCCTGTACCGTCTCTTCTTCGGCAGCCGCGACGGACTCCTGGCCGGCGTCAGCTTCCTGCCCGGCCTCCCCGGCAGCTGAGTCCTGCTCCGCTGCCGGATCACCGATGGATCCGTCCGGGCGGAGGTTGGTCAGCTCCACCGGCTCGCCAGCCGAGTCGGTCACCGTGGCCGACTCCACCACCAAGGCGAGAGCCTTGCCGCGACGGATCTCGGTCATGTACTCAGTCAGGTGGTTGTGTTCCATCATGTGCTTGGCCACCTCCTGCGGGTCGGAGTTCTGGTGCTGCGCCTTGGCGATGACGTGCTGGGTCAGGTCGTTCTGGTCGACACCGATCTCACGATCATCGGCCAGCTTGTCCAGCAGCATCTGCGCCTTCAGCGCGTCGCCGGAGCGCTTCTCCACGTCAGCCCAGAAGTCCTCCGGGGTCTTGTTCTCGTCCTCGGACTCCGCCAGATATTGCTCCAGGGACAGCTCGGCCTCGCCGAGCTGGGACTCGATCTGCTGCTTGCGGGCCAAAATCTCGCTCTTGATGATCTCTTCAGGTACGTCGATGTTGAGACCGGCGATGACGGCTTCCAGGACCGCATCGCGGGCACCACTGGCCTGCTCGAGGCGGGCCATCTGGGTCAGCCGGACGACGAGGTCGGCACGCATCTCCTCCATCGTGTCGAACTCGGAGGCCATCTGGGCAAACTCGTCGTCGACCTCCGGGAGCTCCTGCTCCTGCACCTTGGTAACGGTCACCTCGACCTCGGACTGCTCGCCCTTCAGCGGGCCACCAACCAGCTCGGAGGTGAAGGTCGTCGACTCGCCGGCGGACAGGCCGAGGACAGCCTCGTCCAGCCCGTCCAGCATCCCGCCGGAACCAACCTTGTAGGACAGGTCGTCCGCCGTGGCATCCTCCAGCGGCTCGCCGTCTTTGGACGCAACCAGACTGATGACCACCACGTCGCCATCGGCGGCCGGCCGCTCAACCGGGTTCAGCTGGCCGAAGCGCTCACGCAAGATGGTGAGCTGCTCCTCGATGAGGGTGTCTGGTACGTCCAACGCATCGACGGTGATGGCGACCGAGTCAAAGTCGGGCAGGTCGAAGTCGGGCCGAACATCCACCTCGGCGGTGAACTCGATCAGGTCACCGTCCTCCAGCTTGGTGACCTCGATGTCGGGCTGGGCCAGCGGCGTCAGCGCGTTGTCCTGGACGGCCTGGCCATAGAAGTCGGGCAGCGCATCGTTCAGCGCTTCCTGCAGGACAACACCACGACCAAACCGCTGGTCGATCACCATCGGTGGCACCTTGCCGGTTCGGAAGCCGGGAATGTTCACCTGCTTGGCAATCTGGGAGTAGGCCTTGTCCATGCTCGGCTTGAGATCATCGAACGGAACCTCGACGGTGATCTTGACCCGGGACGGGCTCAACTGCTCGACGGTGCTTGGCAAGGTGTCACTCCTGATAGAGGTGCTGGATGGTGGTGGGGTCTCTACCAGCTCGACTGGCGTGGCCAGTCCTTGCTCAACGCAGAGCCCACAATAACGCTAATCAATCGTACGGGCCGCACGTAGGCGGTTCCAAATCCCCCGCAGGCCGGTGAGCGATTGGCAGGACACCGCTGTCGGCCATACACTCATCAGGCACGATGTCACACGGTGAAGTAGAGTTTCATCCGATGACCGGGGCGTAGCGTAGTGGCTAGCGCGTCTGCTTTGGGAGCAGAAGATCGCAGGTTCGAGTCCTGTCGCCCCGACTCTTGTACTATCGCCGAGCAGAAACTTCCGTCGAATGAGCCCTTCGGATCGTCGGTCGAGACGAGTTCCGAACCGTACCCAGCATGCAAGCGCTCTGGACATCGGCTAACCTGTACCTGTTTCGCGGTACGAATCGCAGAACTGGGACGGACGAAAGCCATCCACGCGGGTGTAGCTCAATGGTAGAGCCCCAGTCTTCCAAACTGGCTACGCGAGTTCGATTCTCGTCACCCGCTCCAGGATAAAGTGCCTGCACCCTCGGCACGGGTGCCACAGAGACGATTCCGGGTTGAGCCGATCGCCCCGCCTCCGAGTCAGTCGGAACCTACGCCCTGTACTCATGGACACAGGTTGCGACGTGGTTTCGCGATCACATGGATAACGATTTGCCCGCCGACAACGCTGACGAACGGGTCTTGGCAGCCGTAAACCACCTGTTGCGCGCTCGAAGCCTCACTGATCCCGATACGTGGTCTCACCTGGGTCCGCTGACTGCAGCTCAAAGCCTACGGTGCGGGAAGTGTCAACGAACAGTCTTCGGCGACACGGCTGACCTAGAGTGCTCGGGATGGGATTTGACGCCCTGGTCAATGAGGGTTTTGCGTTTGAGGGCTGGGATTTCTCCGTCTTCGGAGATCGGATCTCCGAAGACCCAACGCCGTGGGACTACTAAGCCTTGGCCGTTGGCGCGGCTCAAGACCTCAATTGTCCA
Organism: Propionibacteriales bacterium; assembly: GCA_038244025.1. Classification (GTDB taxonomy): domain Bacteria; phylum Actinomycetota; class Actinomycetes; order Propionibacteriales; family Propionibacteriaceae; genus Microlunatus. The sequence goes on along the minus strand of JBBSQO010000051.1, from coordinate 2,755 downwards.
TGGCGGACATGGGCACCGGCGGCGGCGAGTTTCTCGCTGACCTGCTGGACATTCTGGAAGATGAAGCGCCGCACCGCAGCACGGCAACGGAGGCGTGGGAACCGAACGTGCCCATGGCCAAGACGTTGCTGGAACGCCGAGGAGTTAATGTCGTAGCTGTCACCGATGACTCCCAGCTGCCTCTGGCCGACGGTGAATTTGACTTGGTGATCAACAGGCATGAGTCCTTCGACCCGGTGGAGGTGCAGCGGATCCTTCAGCCGGGCGGCTGTTTCCTGACCCAGCAGGTCGGTGGCCGAAACTTGGCAGCAATCAATGCGGCGCTGGGTACTCCACCACCTGCTCATTCGTCGTGGTCGCTGGAGCCCGCAACTCAGAGGCTTCGTGAGAATGGGTTCGTGATCGAGAGAGCCCAAGAGGCGATGGTTGAAACACGGTTCAGTGACATCGGTGCACTGGTTGGCTTCCTGCGGGCCATCACCTGGCAGCTGCCGGGCTTCTCGGTTGAGAGATACCGTGATCAACTGCATCACCTCCACGATCGCATCTGGCGAAGATGGCGCCCTCATCGTCGCTGCACACCGATTCCTGATCCAGGCACGACCATTAGCCGACTCGGAGCCGCCCACAAGCCTCAGATAATCCCGCAGTGCCACCATCCGACCGCCCAGGGATGAGTTCGGTCAGCACAGGGATAGACTGCAAGAACCACGACAGGGGAGCGCTTCACGGCGCTGAGAGTGCGGATCCGCCGCAGACCCTTGAACCTGCTCCGGCTAATACCGGCGAAGGGAGTCATCTGATGACTGCATCCGTTATGACCGACCGACCAACCGTCCGGTCGCTGCTTTCCTACCGCACCATCGACATCATCACCGTAGCCACCCTTGGTGTCGCCCTCGGCGTCGCCTACTTCGGCTGGGACCAGCTGTACACGCTGATCAAGACCCTTTCGGTGTTTGCCTTCCCGCCATCTGTTGGCCTGCTGGGAGGCCCGTGGCTGCTCGCCGGCGTCCTTGGCGGGCTGGTGGTGCGCCGCCCGGGTGCTGCGGTGCTGACTGAGATCATCGCCGCCTCGATCGAGGCCCTGCTCGGTGGCCCCTGGGGTTTCTCGGTGCTGCTGTCCGGGCTGCTGCAAGGTGTCGGCGCGGAGATCATCCTGGCCATCTTCGTCTACCGCCGCTTCGGGGTGATGGTGGCCATGCTGGCCGGCTGCCTATCCGGAGCAATTGAGGCCATCTATGAGTGGAACCTCTACTACCGCGACTGGAACCTGTCGTTTCGGCTGGTTTACCTCGTTTTTCTCGCCCTGTCCGGGGCCGTCGTGGCCGGGCTCGGCAGCTGGTTGCTGGTTCGCGCGCTAGCCGCTACCGGAGCGCTGGACGCGTTCGGCCCCGGTCGCGAACACCACGCCCGGCATGAGGTCTGAGCGCCTGCGCCCGGATGCGAATCCCGGCCGGCTGATCCCGGTACGGGCCAGGCTGCGCGGCTTCGGCTGGCGGCCGCTCGGCCGACGCCACCCGGTCATCTCCGGTCTCGACCTGGAGATCGAGCCGGGCGAGCGGCTGCTGCTGGCCGGACCGAGCGGCGCCGGTAAGTCGACCGTGCTGCGCGCCCTCGCCGGCGTGCTCGGTGGCGCGATTCCCGGCGAGGCCACCGGACAGGTGGAGGCGGACGGCCAGATCGGCCTGCTGCTCCAGAACCCCGGCAGTGCGATGGTCTCCGACCGCCTCGGGCGCGACGTGGCCTTCGGGCCGGAGAACCTTTCGGTCCCCCGTCAGCAGATCTGGCCACGGGTCCGGGCCGCGCTCGAGTCGGTGGCGATGCCGTACGGAGTCGACCACCCCACCCATGCGCTGTCCGGTGGTGAGCTGCAACGGCTGGCCCTCGCCGGCGTGCTGGCCCTCCGGCCGGGACTGCTGCTCCTCGATGAGCCGACCTCGATGCTGGATGAGCCCAACGCCGAACGGGTGCGGCGGGCCATCCTTGATGTGGTGGACCAGACCGGGACCACGCTGGTCGTGGTCGAGCACCGGATCGACCCGTGGCTGGCCGCCGTCGACCGGCTGGTCGTCCTCGACGCGCACGGTACAGTGATCGGCGACGGGGTGCCGGCGACGATCCTCGCCACACACGGGCAAGCCCTGAGCCGGCAGGGAGTCTGGGTCCCGGGTCTCGGCGTCCCGACGCCGGCCACCATCCCGGACGCGCTGGTACAGCCGGCCACCACACCGGTGCCGCTGGCCGCCAAGGGTCTCAGCATCGACTTGACGACCAGGACCCTGCACGGCCCGACCACCACCCGCGCCCTGGACCGGGTCGACGCGCACCTCACGCCCGGGGCCGCCACCGCGTTCACCGGCCCGTCCGGTGCGGGCAAGTCGACCCTGCTGGCCGCCTTCGGTGGCCTGATCCGCCCATCCGAGGGCGAGGTCACCGGGACCGCCAAACCAATGCATCGCTGGCCGTCGCGGGGTCTGGCCCGGCTGTCGGGCTGGGTGCCGCAGAATCCGGAGCACGGCTTCCTCAGCTCTCGGGTGCGCGATGAGATCACCCACACCGGCAACCGGCTGAACATTAACGTCGATCTTGAGGCGATCCTCGACTTGTTTGGGCTGACCGCGCTCGCCGATGCCAACCCGTTCCAGCTGTCCGGCGGCGAGCAACGCCGGCTCGGCCTGGCTGCCGCGCTTGCGCACCGACCCGGGGTGCAGCTGTTGGATGAGCCGACGGTGGGTCAGGACCGGCAGACCTG
>JBBSQO010000050.1:0-9070 GCA_038244025.1 Propionibacteriales bacterium | reverse complement strand
GGTCGACGTACGGCCCGCGCTATCTCTACCCGCCATGGATTCCGGCCAGATGGTGCCTCCAAGCTCGATGAAGACACCGGCATGTGGGAGATTCGCCTCAGCCGGGATGACTGTTGACACTGGTCAGGCTGCCGGTGTGTGGTTGCCCTGAGCTGTTCCGTGTTCGGGCCTGCCTGGCGCTGGCGATGCGGGGAGCGCGCGCGATCGACGAGCCGCCGGCTGATGTCGCACCTATCGGGCCGCGTGATCCTTGCCGACACATCCGCCTCGGTGCAGTACGGTCGAACTTCAGGTAGTGCGGACGATCGACGCATGACGGCCCCGATCTTCAGCGGCGGGCCACCATCACCGAGCCCGTCATGATGGAAGTGCTCTCCGGTGCACCCAGCGACCAGCGGCAATACGATCTACGGCGCCTTCTGCTTCGGCTCGACTTGCTCCACTTCGACGCGACCACCGACTTCGATGCCGCGACGCGCATCTATCGGCGATGCCGCCGTCTGGGAATCACCCCTCGCGGGATGGTGGACTGCATGATCGCTTCCGTCGCTTGGCGCGAAGGGGCTGCACTCCTTGCCTGTGATGCCGACCTTGACCGCGTCGCGCGGGTCATCGGAATCGGCATGGACGAGGCCTCTGTCCGCGAATAACCGCTCGGATCAACTTCACGGATTGGTCGCGCCCAGCGGTCAGATCCATCTGGGCAACGCGCCGCTGCTCACTGGACCGCCCGTGGTCACCTCACCGATTGGCGTCGGCTTCGAAGTTCTGCGGTGCTGGCGCGTGTGTGGCCGGTACTTCTGGGTACAGCCGACAAGTAGAACAGTTGTCCCATTTGGAGCGTAGCAAAGGAAGGCATCCGCATGACCGATTCTCCTGCCGTCTTGAGCTCCGCCCGGTGGCGTCGGCTGATCCCCGTGGCCTTCATCACGTACTCCTTCGCCTATTTGGACCGGTCGAACTACTCGATCGGCTCGGCCGGTGGGTTGGTGGACAAGCTGAACATCACCTCGGCCCAGAACGGGCTACTTGGAGGACTGTTCTTTCTCGGCTACTTTCTGTTCCAGGTGCCGGCGGGCACGTTTGCCGAGCGCCGCAGTGTCAAAACGCTGACGTTCTGGTCGTTGATCGCCTGGGGAGTGCTGGCCGCCCTGCAGGGCGTGGTCACCACCTATTGGCTGCTGCTCATTGTTCGTTTTCTGCTGGGCGTGGTGGAGGCCGTCGTGCTGCCGGCCATGCTGGTCTTCTTGTCGCACTGGTTCACCAAATCCGAACGCGGCCGGGCCGACACATTCCTGATTCTCGGCAACCCCGTTACCTTGCTGTGGATGTCGGTGGTCTCGGGCTACATCGTTGCAGCCCTCGGCTATCAGTGGATGTTCATCATTGAGGGCCTGCCGGCCATTATCTGGGCCTTCATCTTTCGCGCGCTGGTGGACGACCGGCCGCGAGACGCGGACTGGCTGACCGAAGACGAGCGTGATGCCGTCGTCACTCGTCTCGAAGACGAGCAGCAGGGGCTACCAGCAGCAAGGGGTCTCCGCGAGGTGATGAGCTCGTGGAATGTCATCGTGCTCTCCGCGCAGTACCTGTTCTGGAGCGTCGGTGTCTATGGATTGGTTTTCTGGCTGCCCAGCATCATCAAGCAGCTGACCAGCCAGGGGATCGGCACGACGGGAGCGCTGTCCGCGGTGCCGTACGCGGCAGCGATCGTGGCGATGCTGGTGGCATCCACTGCCTCGGATCGGCTCGGGCGGCGGGTGATATTCGTCTGGCCGTTCCTGCTGGTCGCCGCCGGCTGCTTCGCCGCATCCTACTTTGTCAAGGAAGGATCGTTCACCCTCTCCTTCGTGCTGCTCATTGTGGCCGCAGCGGGCATGTACGCACCGTACGGGCCCTACTTCGCCCACATCCCGGAGATCCTTTCCGCGGCCGACGCGGCGCCGGCCACCGGGATGATCAATGCCTTCGGTGGCCTGGGTGGCTTTGTCGGCGTCTACATTGTCGGCGTGCTGGGCGGCGCCGACTCGCCGATCCCGTTCGCGTTCCTGGCCATTTGTCTGATTGTAGCCGGCCTGTTGATGTTCGTCGTCCGCCACCCGACCCACGCTGCTGCTCAGGGCCAGGCGCAACCCGCGTGACGCCATGCACCAGAGGTGCCACGTGCCTACTATGTGTTTCGCTCGATTGGATGTCTACCTCCCCGATGACTTAGCTGACCGCGCTGGAGTCCGGCCGCCGACTCGTCACCTGCTGCTTGGAGCTCGGGCGGGCCGTGTCAGCATCGTTTAGTAAGCGGTCAAAGGTTGCATGATTCTCTTCCAAAATCCTGCCGCCTTTGACCGGTTACCCCTCAGGCTCATTTTGGAAGCACTCTAGCCATCCGGTTCACCATGGCTATCACTATCCGTGGCAGGGCCTTGTCTGACAATATTTCGCGATATATCTTTGAACTAGCGTGATGCAATGAAGGAGCAGGAGCTTGAGATGACTGGATCGGCTTATACCGTCGGAGCCGCGCCGTGGCTGCGGTTCGTCCGGCAGTGCCACCCAGAGGCGCGCCACCCAGAGGCGCGCGGCGAGATCCACGGCTGGTTCGCCACCATGACTGGACGCCGCAGTCAGCGTGCGCAGCATGGCTTTGGTCAGTGGGGGATGTTCGGCGGCCCGATGCCGTTCGGACCGCCCTGGGCCGGCGGCCCGAAGGGGCCGTGGCGGGGACCGAAGGCACGACGCGGCGATGTCCGGGCGGCCATCCTCGCCGTACTCGCCGAGCAGCAGATGAACGGCTACCAGATCATCCAGGAGATCGCCGAGCGCAGCGGTGGGGTCTGGAAGCCCAGCCCGGGTTCGATTTATCCGACCCTGCAGCAGCTCGAGGACGAGGGACTGGTGTCCGCGGACCAGGAGAGCGGCCGACGGACGTTCACGCTCACCGAGGAGGGACGATGCTATGTCGAGTCGCACCCTGAAGAGGTCGCCGCCCCCTGGCAGACGATGACCGCTGCCGCAGGAGACGATGACGAGAACGGGCTGAAGCCTTTGATTGGGCAGGTGGCCGCTGCCATGTGGCAGATCCAGGCCGTCGGCAACTTTGACCAGCAGGCCCAGACCCGCGAGGCCTTGGCCGAACTGCGTCGTACGCTCTACGCCATCCTGTCCGGCCACGACCAAAACGACGACCAGAACGAGGTATCCCGACCATGACCGAACCAGGTGCGATCCGAATCGGGGATGTCGAGCGAGACCAGGCAATCTCTGGTCTTGGTGATCATTTCGCGGCCGGTCGGCTGACCAGGATGGAGTACGACGACCGTGCGGAGCAGGCCTTGTTGGCACGCTTCCGCGACGATCTCGTTCCCTTGTTCGCCGACCTTCCACGGATCACAACCCTGCCCAGCCCGGTGCCTGGTCCGCTGAGGACTCGCCAACGCCCGGACTTACAGACACCACGGCCGCCGCTGGCACTGATGCTGTTGCCGATGGTGGTTGTCGCCGGTGTGGTGATGGCGATGGCCTTCGGCGCCCCGTGGCTGGTGTTCGGCCTGTTCTGGCTGTTCATGTTCAGCGGTTTCGGTTCCCGCCGACAGCATCATCACGGAGCACGGTAGAACGGCGCCGCCGCAACAACCTCATGCAGTGGACCGCCGCTCTTGCCGCGGCCAAGGTGGGAGGCGACCAGTTCCAGCCGGTCGGCGGTCCAGGTCGGGCCGTCATAGATCGACAACACCCGGGTGAGTTGTCGAAGATCGACATCACGGGACCTGCTGGACATCCGGGCCAGCGTCAGGTGGGCACGCTGCCGGGTCACTCCGGGGCTGGCGGGGTTGGTCAGCCCGAACCGTTGATGATCGGCCCCTAGCCGTTGACGATCAGAACAGTCGGCCATCAGCCGGGTCAGTTCCCGGGTGTCACCGGCGACCCCGATCCATAACGTACGGCCGGAGAAGTTCCCGGCGCCGTGGAGTCGCACCTCGGGCGGTTCATGGTCGGCGGCAATCGTCGCCATTCCCTCGGCGATCTCGGGCGCAGCGCCCGCGGGCACCTCACCAAGGAACGTGCAGGTAAGGTGCCACTGCTCCGGCGGCACCCAGCGCAAACCCGTACCGATGCCGTGCCGGAGGCTCGCGCTGGCCAGCGCCAAATGATCAACAACGTTCTCGGGTGGCCTGATCGCGACGAACAGCCTCATGGATCGATCCTGCCACGCGGACAGCCGGAAATCCGGTAAGGTCACAACGCTTGCGCAACGATCGGCGGTGTGACTGGGGAGATCGGCCACGTTATGGATACATTTGCTCCCGGCGATCGCAGTGGCGGTCACCTGCTCAACAACAGGAGGCGGACACGTGACCATCGGTAAGCTCACGACCAAGGGTGTCGTTGCCGGTATCGCGATCATCGCGCTCGGCGGTTTTGCCGGATGTGGGGCACAGCCGTCGGGAAGTGCGGCCCCTTCCCCGGCTCCGTCGAGGAGTGCCCAGTCCCCGGGCAGCAGTCCGGGTACGGCAACGCCGTCGCCGAGCGTGCCAGCGAGCAGCGCTCCGGCCCCCACACCGACGACTGCCACACCGAAAACTCCCACACCGACGGCTACCACACCGAAAATAAGGCCGACGACTCCCACATCGAAGCCAAAGCCGGCGACTCCCACACCGAAGCCAGAGCCGACGAAAACAGAGCAGGTCAAAGCACCAGCCCTGCTGGAGAACGGATCCACCGGTGATCAGGTCCGAGAACTGCAGTCGCGGTTGAAGCAGATCGGCTGGTTCACTGGCAAGATCTTCACCAGCTATGGCGGCCAGACCGGCACCGCCGTCAAAGGCTTTCAGGGCAAACGTGACTTGCCCCAGACCGGCGAGGTGGACCAGAAAACGTGGGACGCGCTGCTGCAGATGACACGCAAGCCAACCGGTGATGAGCTGCACAATCGGCTGACTGCCGGCCCGGCACTGATGAAGCAGGGTTCCCGCGGTGACCAGGTCCGCGGGCTGCAGGCCCGGTTGAAGTCGATCGGCTGGTATTCCGGTGACATCTCAGGCTACTACGGCGCCGAGACCACGAGCGATGTGAAGGAATTCCAGCAGAAGCGGGAGATTCCCCAGACCGGCGAGGTCGACCAGCGCAGCTGGGATCGACTGGCGGGCATGACCCGGACACCCACCGACGACGAGTTGCACAATGTCAAACCGAAGGTGGTCAAACCGAAGGTGGTCAAACCGAAGCCGAAGAAGGAACAGCCGGCCATCAAGGCCACCGGTCTGGACTCGCGGTGCCTGACGGGCCGGGTGATCTGCATCAGCAAGGCTCAGAACCAGCTGGTCTGGGTGGTCGACGGCAAGGCAAAGCTGCGGGTCGACGTGCGCTTCGGGTCCGACGAGACGCCAACCAGGGAAGGGGTCTTCAGCGTGTTCATGAAGTCGCGTGATCATGTGTCCACGCTCTTCCACACCTCGATGCCGTACGCGATGTTCTTCTCCGGTGGTCAGGCGGTCCACTACTCGCCCGATTTTGCTGCCCGCGGCTACAACGGTGCCTCGCACGGATGTGTGAACGTCCGTAACAAGGAGGGCGTCATCTGGCTCTTCGACCAGGTTCGGATTGGGGACGCGGTCGTCGTCTACAGCTGATCTTCGCGGGATCCGGGGAGGACAGCTGCTCTCACAGGTTTGTCTCAGGGCCGCTGCTGGACGATGGATCCATGGCGATCACGCTGGCGGTGCTGGGGGCCTGTTGTTTCGCGCTCGCGGCAGCGCTTCAGCATCGGGCCGTCGGTCAGAGCTCGGCGGCCACCTCGCCGGACCGTGCCCGGCACGACCTTTCCGGTACCCTCAGCCTGTCGCGGCTCTGGGTTGCGGTCCGCAAACCCCTGTGGCTGGCCGGCTCCGCGCTGGCTGGCGCCGGTGCCATCCTCCATTTGGCGGCCTTGTCGCTGGCCCCGCTCTCGGTCATCCAGCCGATTGGCATTCTGGCCGTGCCGTTTGCCGTCATCCTGGGCGCCAGCCTCCGCAAGGCGCGGCCGGCGCCAGCCACCGTGCTCTCGGTGCTGTTGTGTGTGTCGGGCGTCGGTTTCTTTGTCTGGTTGACCGTTGGGCACGCCGCCGCTGGTGTGGTTCCGGGTCCGTCGATGGTGATCGCCGGGCTCGTCGTGGCCGGGATCCTGGCCGGCTGCACGGTGCTGGCGATGACCGGGTCGCACCGCTATCGCAGCATCTGCTGGGCGGCCGGTGCCGCCGTCGCGTACGGCTTCGCCGCCACCCTGATCCGTGGACTTTTCCAGCAGTTCCAGGCGGGTGCGAGTTGGCTCGACCCGGTGATCTGGGTCACCATGATCGCGGTTGTGATCGCCCTCGCCATCGGGATCTGGCTGGTCCAGCAGGCCTACGCGACCGGGCCGCCCGAGATCGTCCTCGGCTGTCTCACCGTCCTGGACCCCGGGGTGGCCGTGCTTCTCGGCATCACCTTGATGGGTGAGGGCAGGTCTCTGGATCTGCCCACCATGCTCGGCATGCTGCTCGGCGCCGCCGTCGCTGTCGTTGGCGTCCTCTCCCTGGCCCGTCACCATCCGGATGTGGCCCGGCCCGAGGCATCGATTGCCGCCCTGCAGACAGAGCGAGTCAAATGAGAGGGGAACTGCTGTGAAGATCATGTTGGGTAGCGACACCTATCCTCCGGATGTCAATGGTGCGGCCCGGTTCACCGAACGTCTGGCCACCGGCCTGGCGGCTTGCGGCCACGAGGTCCAGGTGGTGTGCCCCTCGTATCTGGGTCCGGCCGGCCGAGAAGAGATCAACGGCGTCATCATCCACCGGGTTGTCTCCCACCGCTACCCGTTGCATGATCGTTTCCGGGTCTGCCTGCCGTGGCAGGCCATGCCGGCGACGGCCGCGCTGGTCCGTACCCTGGCCCCCGACATCGTCCATGTCCAGGCGCATTTCGTGGTGGGCCGGGGACTGGCTGTTGCCGCCGACCAGGCCGGAGTGCCGCTGGTCGCCACCAACCACTTCATGCCCGAGAATCTGGTCGAGCATGCCCGGGTGCCGAAAACTCTTCAGCGGGCCGCTTCGCGCTTGGCCTGGCGGGATGTGGCGCAGGTGTTCGGCCGGGCCGAGGTGCTGACGGCTCCGACCCCGCGGGCGGTGGAGCTGCTCGAGCGCTCGACCGGTTTGACCGAGGTGCAGGCCATCTCCTGCGGGATTGATATTGCCTCCTACGCAGCAGCAACGGCCGCGGCTCCGGTCCCAGCTCCAGACCAGGCACCGATGATCTTGTACGTCGGCCGGCTGGACTCCGAGAAGCGGGTCAACGAGTTGTTGCACGCCGTGGCGCTGCTGCCGGCCGATCTGCGTTGTGAGGTGGAGATTGTCGGTGATGGCAGCTGCCGTACCCGGTGGATGGCGCTCGCCACCACCTTGGGCATCGGCGACCACGTCAGGTTCCGCGGCTTCGTCAGCGAGACGGAGCTGCTGGAAGCCTATGGTCGGTGTGACATCTTCTGCATGCCCGGTGTTGCCGAGCTGCAGAGCCTGGTGACGCTGGAGGCGATGGCGGCCGGAAAACCGGTGCTGGCGGCTGATGCCATGGCCCTGCCGCACCTGGTGTGTCCCGGCCGCAATGGCTGGCTCTACTCGCCCGGCCAGCCGGCGGAGCTGTCGGTGTACCTGGCCCGGCTGCTGCGCCATCCTGCGCTGCGCCGGCAGATGGGGGCGGCCAGTGCCGAGATGGTGGCCGAGCATGGACTGGACCGGACCCTTGACGCGTTCGAGGGGATCTACGACCGGCTGCTGCGTCACCAGCCTCAGCTGGCCGCCTGACGGCTGGTGCTGATCCGCAGCTCGAGCGAGGCGGCCCGCTCCTCGCCCGGGTCGACCCACACGGTGGTGTCCTCAACCTCCCGGGCTGTGTGGAGACCGCGAGCCGGCCAGCTGCTGTTGGGCCCCAGGGTGAGGAAATAGCCATTACCGAACCATGGGAAGTCACGCTGTCCACCCGCCTCCAGCTGGTACCAGAGATAGGGCCAGGGCTCTAAATCCCACTCCAGCTCGACCCGAAGATTGAGGCGCTCGTTGGTGAGGGAGGCAACCGGTGAGCTGAAGTCGCTGAGATAGACCTGCCGCGTCTCGTGGCCGTCGGCCTCGGGAATGTCATGCAGGTTGATCATCGCGCCGCCGCTCCCAAGCGTGCGCGGCCACGGCAGCACATCCTCGTAGGAGAGCTCGGGGGAGATCTCGACATCGGGCCGGACCAGGCTGGCTGCACAGTCAAAGATGGTGTCCTCGCTGAGCAGCGGCGCACCGAAGGCCAGCTGATGGCCCCACATCACCTCAAGCGCCTCCGGGCTGTCGTTGCGGATCGTCTCGGTCAGTCGTACCGCGTGGTCGCCCGCTGAGATGGTCTTGGTGACCGCGAATGGGCTGCGCACCAGCCGGGTGGTCAGCTGCAGCGAACCGTCCGGGGTCAGTGTCCAGTCGTAGGGCGCCAGCTGCGCTTCGCCGTTTTCCCCCCACTCGACGCCGCGGGTCGTCACAGTGTCGCCCGCATTGGGAAAAAGGGTCTGCCAGCCACCCGGATAGGAGTCCAGGCTCTGCGCCCGGGCGTTACCGGCCAAGTGCGGCGCTCCGTGCTGGCGCAGACCCCACGGCGTCGACCACAGCAGCTCGAGATCATCAGAGGTCCGGCGCAGCGACACGATGTCGCCGCCCTTGGCCGGCACCACCGTGACCGCCAGCTGGCCGTTGTCCAGAGTGAGGAGCTGCCAGCCGCGGTGGGTGCTCTCGGTGAGTTTCGCCATCGGAGCTCCGAGCGCCTAGCCGGGGATCTTCAGCGCGGTGATGGGGGCACGGCGACTCGTCAGCACCAGGGTGACATCGTCTCGGGCTACATCGAAGGCAATGAAACCACTGGCCTGATCGTCTTGCCGCAAGGTGGTTGACGGGAGGACTGGGTCCGGGGCTCCCTCGGTGGTGGAGTCGGTGAGGCCACCGTGGGCATCGAACAGCTGGAAATAGCTGGGATCGCAGCTGACATAACCGTCGGTCGACTCGAGCTTGATCTCCAGCACCAGGTAGGT
>JBBSQO010000049.1:0-9077 GCA_038244025.1 Propionibacteriales bacterium | reverse complement strand
TGGCGGAAGAGCCGCCAAAGAAGAAGAAGCGCGGACCAGCCGACAATCTCGACGCCGATATCGATCTCGGCTGATCGACGACCCGATTGATCCTCACCGGGGCACCCTGCCGGCGGGTAAGCACAATAGCTAATGAAGAACGATAGTCAATGAAGAACGATAGTCAATGAAGAACAAGAGTGAATGGAGCGGCAAACCCATGCCGAAGATGAAGACGCACTCCGGTGCCAAGAAGCGGTTCAAGATCACCGGTTCGGGGAAGCTCATGCACCGCCAGGCGGGCAAGATGCACCTGAACGAGCACAAGCCTTCGACGCGCACCCGGCGCCTGACCGGTGACAAGGTGCTGGCCAAGGGTGATGCTGCCAAGGCCAGGAAACTCCTCGGCAAGTGAGTCCGGCCCATCAGGGCACCCCACCAATTTTCTACTAGCGCCGCAGCTGTCATTTCGCGGTCAGGCGCGCAAGCAAGGAGTATTCGGATGGCACGCGTCAAGCGTTCTGTTAATGCGCACAAGAAGCGCCGTGAGATTCTGGAGCAGGCATCGGGTTACCGTGGCCAGCGCTCCCGGTTGTACCGCAAGGCCAAGGAGCAGGTCACCCACTCGCTGGTCTACAGCTACCGGGACCGCCGAGCCCGCAAGGGTGACTTCCGCAAGCTCTGGATCCAGCGGATCAACGCGGCTGCTCGCGCCCAGGACATGACCTACAACCGTTTCATCTCCGGGCTGAAGGCTGCCGACGTCGAGGTGGATCGCAAGATTCTGGCCGAGCTGGCTGTCAGCGATCCGCCGGCTTTCGCTGCCCTGGTTGAGGTTGCCAAGGCAGCCAATGTCCAGGCTGCCGAGACCCCGGCTGCTTGAACCTCCGGCCCACTAGAGCCTGACTGACCCTTACGAGCGAGTCCATGTCGCAGGAGCCGATCGGTTTGACCCGTACATCGTCGGATCAACTCCGGTCGGCTCGTCGTCTTATCCGCCGCAAGGAGCGCGCCAGCAGCGGCACCTTCCTGGCCGAGGGCCCGCAGGCCGTACGGGAAGCGCTGGCCATCCCGGGGATGGTGTCGACCTTGTTCGTGGCTGAGGCCATGGTCGAACGGCACCGGGCGCTGATCACCACGGCAGCCCACCTCGGCCTGCAGCCAAGCTCTGTGTCGGACCGAGATATTGCCACCCTGTCCGACACCGTGCAGCCACAGGGCATCGTGGCGATCTGCGCGGCACTTGACGTACCGCTGGAGGCCGCGCTGGCAGGCCAGCCGGACCTGGTGGTGTGTTGCGCCCAGGTCCGCGATCCCGGCAACGCCGGCACGGTGATTCGGTGCGCCGACGCGTTTGGTGCCGATGCGGTGCTGCTGAGTGCGGGCTCGGTCGAGCTCTACAACCCCAAGACGGTGCGGGCCAGCGCCGGCAGCCTCTTCCATCTACCGATCTGTGTCGGCGTCGAGCTGGAGAAGACCGTTGCCAGCTGTCAACAGCGCGGCCTGCAGGTGCTGGCCGCCGACAGCAACGGCGATGTTGATCTGGACACTCTGGTGACCGGCAACGAACTCAACCAGCCAACGGTCTGGCTGCTGGGCAACGAGGCCTGGGGTCTGCCCGACGAGCACGCCAGGCTGGCCGATCGGATCGTGCGGGTGCCGATTTATGGTGCTGCTGAGAGCCTCAACCTGTCGACCGCGGCTGCAGTCTGTCTGTATGCCACCGCGTCAGCACAACGGGCTGGAGGCAGCTCGAGGTGACAAACCCGCTCGCGCCGGGCGGCGGGTGATTCCTAGACTGTCCCTGCGACATGACCGTCCAGGCAATGTCACCCGGCGGTCGACGTGTCGTACCTGCGCACCGCGGGTAAACCCATAGGAAGGAACCATGTCCGTGCCGAGCACCAGCGACCACCCCGACGAGGGAACGCCGACGCACTCCGACGCTGTTGCCACCATGGTTGATGCGGCGCTGGCGGCCTTCGACGCGGCGGACACGGTGGCCGAGCTCAAGGAGGCGCGGATCGCCCACACCGGCGATCGATCGCCGCTGGCGCTGGCCAACCGCGAGATCGGCTCGCTCCCCAAGCAGGATCGCAAAGACGCCGGGATGCGGATCGGCAAGGCCCGTGGCCGGGTCAAGGAGGCACTCAGGCAGCGCGACCAGGAGATCTCGTCGGCAGAGCTTCAGCGGACGCTGGCCGAGGAGCGGGTCGACGTCACCCTTCCGGTCAGCCAGACGCCAGTTGGCGCAGCCCACCCGATCACCAGGCTGATGGATCTGATGGGCGACGTCTTCGTCGCCATGGGGTGGGAGATCGCCGAGGGGCCGGAGGCGGAGTCGGAGTGGCTCAACTTCGACGCCCTGAACTTCATCACTGACAACCAGGCCCGGACCATCCAGGACACCATGTTTGTCGATCCGCCGGACGCCGGCATCGTGATGCGGACCCACACCTCACCGGTGCAGATCCGGAGCCTGCTGGACCGGGAGCTCCCGGTGTATGTGGTGTGCCCCGGCAGGGTTTATCGAGCCGACGAGTACGATGCGACCCACCTGCCGGTTTTCCACCAGATTGAAGGCCTTTGCGTCGACAAGGGCATCACCTTCGGTCATCTTCGTGGCACTCTGGACCACTTCGCCAAGGCAATGTTCGGCGACATCAAGACCAGGATCCGTCCCAACTACTTCCCCTTCACCGAGCCGTCGGCCGAGATCGACCTCGAGTGCTTCGTCTGCCATGGCGACTCGGTCGACAACCCGGATCGGCCGTGCCGTACCTGCTCGTCTGAGGGCTGGATCGAGTGGGGCGGCTGCGGCATCGTCAACCCACGGGTGCTGCGCGCCTGTGGCGTGGATCCGGAGGTCTACTCCGGGTTTGCCTTCGGCATGGGTGTCGACCGGACCATGATGTTCCGCAATGGCGCCGAGGACCTGCGTGACATGGTCGAGGGTGATGTCCGGTTCAGCCGTTCGCTGGTGGGGGAGGCCCGATGAGAGCCCCCCTGTCCTGGCTGCGGGAGTACGCAGCCTTCGCTGATGATCTCGATGGCCGCTCGCTGGCCGAGAAGATGGTCCGGGCCGGCCTCGAGGTCGAGACGGTCGAGACGGCCGGTGCCGATGTCATCGGGCCGTTGGTGATCGGCCGGGTGAAGAGCTTCGTCGATGAGCAGCACACGAACGGCAAGACCATCCGCTGGTGCCAGGTCGATGTCGGTGCCCACAATCCTGCCCCGGAAGAGGGAACCTCGGATTCCGGTTTCCGTGGCATTGTCTGTGGGGCCGCCAACTTTGCCGTCGATGATCTTGTCGTAGTCGCGCTGCCGGGCGCCGTACTGCGCGGTGCCGTACTGCCGGGTGATGGGGCGATTGCGGCCCGGAAGACGTACGGGCACATCTCGGACGGGATGATCTGCTCCTCGGCCGAGCTCGGGCTCGGTGCGGAGAACGACGGCATCATCGTGCTGCCGGACATCGATGATGCCGGCCGGCCGGTGCTGGTTGGTCAGGATGCGGCCCCGGTGCTGCTGCTGCGCGATGACGTACTCGACATCGCCGTCACCCCGGACCGGGGCTACTGCTGGTCAATGCGCGGGCTGGCGCGGGAGGCGGCGCAGGCAGACTGGGTGGCGTTCACCGACCCGGTCGATCGCCCGGTCCCGGCCGAGACGGCAGCCGGGTATCCGGTGACCCGGCAGTCCTCCGACTGCCCGTTGTTCGTGGCCCTGACCGTGACCGGCGTGGACCCGACCCGGCCCAGCCCGCGCTGGCTGCGACGCAGGGTCCAGCTGGCCGGGATGCGTCCGATCTCACTGGCGGTGGACATCACCAACTACGTGATGCTGGAGACCGGGCAACCGCTGCATTCCTATGACGCCGACCGGCTGCGGGGTGGCATCGTGGTCCGGCCGGCGATGGCGGGGGAGAAGCTGGTCACCCTCGACGACGTCGAACGGGACCTTGACCCGGCCGACCTGGTGATTGCCGACGAGTCCGGGCCGATCGGCCTGGCCGGGGTGATGGGTGGCGCCACCACCGAGCTGTCGTCCGGCACCCGCACCATCGTGATCGAGGCGGCCCACTTTGACGCGATGTCGGTGGCCCGCTCGTCCCGGCGGCACAAGCTGTCCTCGGAGGCCTCCAAGCGGTTCGAGCGGGGGGTGGATCCGGGGGCCAGCTATGCGGCGGCTCATCGGGTGGCGGCCCTGTTGGCGGAGCTGGCCGGGGGCACCGTGTCGGGCGCCGAGACGGTGAGCGGCTTCGTGCCGGAGATGCCGACCACGACCATGCTGGCAGAGCTGGCCGGCCAGATTCTCGGCACCGTTGTCGAGACAGAGATCGTCCGCGTCAAGCTGGAGCTGATCGGCTGCCGGCTGGGCGGCCGCGGTGACCTGTTGAGGATCACGCCGCCGACCTGGCGGCCCGATCTGCGAGACCCTTATGACTATGTCGAGGAGGTCGGCCGGCTGGTCGGACTCGACAGGATCAAACCGGTGATTCCGCCGGCGCCGGTCGGCCGGGGACTGACCAGGTCACAGCGAACCCGGCGAGCCATCCACTCGGCGGTCCAGGTGGCCGGCTTCGTCGAGCTGCTGTCCTTCCCGTTCCTGTCCGCCGACGAGCTGGACCGGATGGGCGTGCCCGCCGGCGACTCCCGCCGGCGGCTGGTCCGGCTGGCCAATCCGCTGTCGGAGACGAGTCCCTATCTGCGCACCACCCTGCTTCTCGGGCTGTGTGCCGCTGCGGCGCGCAACAGCAGCCGGGGGCTGACCGATCTGGCCCTGTACGAGGCCGGCCTGGTGTTCCGGGCCAAGGAGGATGCACCAGCCGCGCCTCGGCCGGGCGTGGATCGGCGACCCAGTCCGGCCGAGCTGGCCGCCATTAAGGCAGCGCTGCCGGAGCAGCCCCGCCACCTGGCCGCGCTCCTCGCCGGCGAGTGGCTGCCGGCCGGATGGCAGGGCAAGGCGACGGCTGCGGGATGGCAGCAGGCAGTTGTCTTTGTCGAGACCGCGGCCCGAGCGGTCGGCGTGCAGGTGCAGCGGACGGCAGCCGAGAACGCTCCGTGGCATCCCGGCAGATGTGCCGAGATCTCCATCAAGGGCACCGGCCGGCCGGTTGGTCATGCCGGCGAGCTGCATCCGCAGGTGTGCCAGGCGTTCGGCTTGCCGGCTCGGGCCAGCGCGGCCGAAATTGATCTTGATGCGCTGGTCGATGCCGCGCCGCCGGGTGGCTCGGTGGCGCCGATCTCGCCCTTCCCGGTGGCCAAGGAAGATGTCGCCCTGATCGTCGACGCCGACGTGCCGGTGGCGGTGGTGGAGGAGGCGTTGCGCGCCGGGGGTGGCGAGTTGTGCGAGTCGGTGCGGCTGTTCGATGTCTACGTCGGCCCGCAGATCGGCGAGGGTAGGAAGTCGCTGGCCTTTGCCCTGCGCTTCCGCGCTCCGGACCGGACGCTGACCGAGGCCGACGCCGCCGCGGCCCGCGATGTCGCCGTCGCCGCCGCGGCCGAGACCACCGGCGCCCGCCAGCGGACCGAATGAAACCTGCCGACCCGTCACATTCTCACCAGTTTTGCCGGCGTGTCGGTGAGGAAGTGACGGGTCACCAAAACTTCACTGTGGATAACCTCAGAAGGCATGGCAGCCGACCCTCAGACTGTCGGCATGGATGAAGCCTCCTCAGACCCCTGCACCCTGGATCAGCGGCTACCTGCCGTCGTCCCCTTCACCACGCGACAAGCCCAGACGGCTGGCGTGTCTCGCAACGTGCTCACGCGACTGGTTCGTCAAGGATTGCTACGGCGGGTCGTCAAGGGCGTCTACATCGACGCCACCGTGGTTGACACGCTTCAAGTAAGAGCCAGAGCCCTGGCTTTGGTAGTACCGGAGAGTGCGGTGGTGACCGATCGAACGGCAGCTTGGTTACACGGGGTGGATCTCCTCGCGCCAGGCGACCACCTTTCTCTCCCACCTCTCTCGATCTTCCAACTCCCTGGTCAAACGCGAGTCAGAACCGCCACCAATCTGGGAGGCGAACGCACTCTCTCCGGTGACGACGCCGACTACATCGATGGCGTGCGCGTCACGACGCCGTTGCGGACGGCCTTGGACCTCGGTCGGTTGATTCCTCGTGATCATGCGATTGGTGCCCTGGACGGTCTGCTCCGACTCGGGGCATTCACCAAGACTGACTTGCTCGCAGAGGTCAAGCGTTTCAAGGGCTACCGCGGCGTGGTGCAACTACGACTCCTGGCACCAGTGGCCGATGGCCGGGCGGAATCACCAGCCGAGTCCGTGCTACGGCTTCGCTGGCTAGATGCGGGTCTTCCCGAGCCGGAGCTGCAGGTCGTGATCATGGACGAGCACGGCCGTGAGAAGTATCGTCTCGATCTTGGTTTGGAGGAGATCCGGTACGCAGCGGAGTATGACGGCCGCGACTTCCACAGCTCTCCCATACAACAGGAGCGTGATCGGTTGCGCCGCCAATGGTTGCACGACCAAGACTGGACGGTGGATGTGCTCCGCCGCAATGATGTGTTCGGGCCTCACCAGCGGGCCGGGGCGATTCTCCGGGCAGGTGTTCGTGGAGCTAGCGGCAGGGGTCTTCGACTGAGCGCGTGAGCCGGACTTGTCTGAGGCCCGGCAGCCAGTCTCGGTTGAGTCGTCACATCTTCACCGACACGCCGGCAAAAGTGAGGAGAATGTGACGGGTCGGCCAGGTTGGCATGGATATTCGAGGTATGGCATACTCATGCGCATGTCTGTACGGGTCGCGGTAGCGGGAGCCACCGGGTATGCCGGTGGAGAGCTCCTCCGGTTGTTGTGGGCGCACCCGGAGGTGAAGATCGGCGCGCTGACGGCCGGCAGCAGTGCCGGATCGTTGCTGGGGGAGCACCAGCCGCACCTGGCTCCGCTGGCCGACCGGGTAGTTCAGGCCACCACGCCGGAGGTCCTCGGCGGCCATGATGTTGTCTTTTTGGCCCTGCCGCACGGGGCATCGGCGGCGGTGGCAGCTCAGCTGGACGATGACGTGCTGGTGATTGACTGCGGGGCGGACTTCCGGCTGACCGAGTCGGCGGCCTGGCAGAAGTACTACCAGACCGAGCATGCCGGCAGCTGGCCGTACGGTCTTCCCGAACTGCCTGGCCAACGCGTGGTGCTGGCACAGGCGCGCCGGATCGCGGTCCCTGGCTGCTATCCCACCAGCGCAACCCTGGCACTACTGCCGGCCATTACCTCCGGCCTGACCGACGCCCACGATGTGGTGATCGTGGCGGCCAGTGGTCCCAGCGGTGCCGGGCGCTCGCTGAAGCCGAACCTGCTGGGATCGGAGCTGATGGGATCAGCCAGCGCATACGGCGTGGGTGGCACTCACCGGCACACCCCTGAGTTGTTGCAGAACTTCGCCGCGCTGGGAGCCACCCACCCGTCGGTCTCGTTCACGCCGGTGCTGGTGCCGATGTCGCGGGGGATCCTGGCCACCTGCACCGCGCCGCTGACCGCCGACATCAGTGCCGACCAAGTTTACCGAGCCTATCGCGGCGCCTATCGAAGTGAGCCCTTCGTCCATCTGTTGCCGCCGGGGCAGTGGCCCCAAACCCAGTCTGTGCTGGGATCCAACGCGGTCCACCTCCAGGTCACCGTCGACGCTGATGCCGGTCGGCTGATCGCCGTGGCCGCCCTGGACAACCTGAGCAAGGGCACCGCCGGTGGTGCCATCCAATGCATGAACCTGGCCCTGGGCTTGGCAGAGAACACCGGGCTGCCCGAGATTGGAGTCGCACCATGAGTGTGACTGCGGCCCGGGGATTCGTCGCCGGCGGGATTGCCGCCGGCTTGAAGAGCAATGGAAAGCCGGATCTCGCGCTGGTCCGCAACCTTGGTCCCCAGTTTCATGCCGCGGCAGTTTTCACCAGCAACCGGGTCAAGGCTGCCCCGGTCCTGTGGACGCAGCAAGTGGTCACCGACGGACGGCTGCAGGCAGTCGTGCTGAACTCCGGCGGGGCCAATGCCTGTACGGGTCCGGACGGCTTCGCCGACACTCACCACACCGCCGAGCTGGTGGCTGCCGAACTGGAGATCGGCGCCATTGATGTCGGTGTCTGCTCCACCGGTCTGATTGGCAGCCGACTGCCGATGGACGCGATCGCCTCGGGCATCTCGAACTTGGCGGGCGCAATGACGGAGCAGGGTGGAGGTGACGCGGCCAGGGCGATCATGACCACGGACTCGCATGCCAAGGAGTCGATCCACCAAGGCGATGGCTGGATCGTTGGCGGAATGGCCAAGGGAGCCGGCATGCTTGCCCCAGGGCTGGCCACCATGCTGGTGGTGATCACCACCGACGCCATCGTCGCCGACTCGGTGCTGCAACCGGTTCTTCTCAAAGCCTGCCGGACCACCTTCGACCGGCTCGACAGCGATGGCTGCATGTCCACCAATGACACCGTGGTGTTGTTGAGCAGCGGGGCCGCCGGTGTCCAGCCTGATGCCGATGATCTGCAGACCGCCATTACGGACGTCTGCGCGGATCTGGCCGGGCAGCTGCTGGTCGACGCGGAGGGGGCAGCCCACACCATTGCCATCCAGGTCAACGGCGCCGCCAGCGAGGACGAGGCGGTCGAGGTTGGACGTGCCATCGCACGCAACAACCTCTTCAAATGCGCCATCTTCGGCTCCGACCCCAACTGGGGCAGGGTGCTGGCCGCCATTGGCACCACCCAAGCGGTGTTCGAGCCCGATCAGCTGGATGTCGCGTTCAACGGTGTCTGGGTATGCCGGGCCGGCGCTATCGGCGAGTCCCGTGATCGGGTCGACCTCGGAGCTCGTGAGGTGGAGGTGCAGGTTGACCTGCATGCCGGTGGGCGGTCAGCCACCGTCTGGACCAATGACCTCACCTATGACTATGTCAGGGACAACGCGGAGTACTCCTCATGACGATTAAATATGGTGGTACTGACCACCTCACCCCGGTCGATCCCAGCCCTGTCAACAATCCCAGCCCTGTCAACGATCCCAGCCATGTCAACGATCCCAGCCGGGTCAACGAGCTCAGTACCCTCGACAAGGCCTCAATCCTGATTGAGGCACTGCCCTGGCTG
>JBBSQO010000048.1:0-9096 GCA_038244025.1 Propionibacteriales bacterium | reverse complement strand
GGTACCCGAGCGTGCACCCGTGCCCAGAGGAGACAAGCCTTGGAGCTCACGCATGAGCGACCTGGAAACCAGCAACGCGCGGGCGACTTGCGTCAAGTTCTCAGAGTGACACGCGATAATGGCCCTCAGTCGATAATGACGTTGTCCACGTTCGCCGTGGTCAGGCGAAGCTCGACCGGGATCTCGTCGCCCACCTGCGGCGGCTCCACCTTCCGGGGGAGAAACAACAGGCTGGACTGCATGTGCGGGGGCTCCAGGAACCAGCGCTTCTTGCCGGCGATGGTGTACGGCGACAGGGACAGACCGGCCGCCTCCAGAGAGCCGGTCGCCAACGAGATGGCCCGTTGGCGCATCGTGGTGGCCGAGGTCGGCGCCTCCATCCCGATGCCATGCGTGGTGCCCCCGGAGACGACGACAATCCAGCCGTCGGCGGGCAACGAACGCTGCCGATAGCCAGCCTTGTCGCCACGCTTCACCGTGTGGACGTCGAGCACGGTCGCGGTGGTGGTGCAACTCGTCGGGTCCCCTAGCCACAGCCTGGTGCCGACCCGCAACCTGATGGTCACCGGCTCGCCCCCCGCACCGCCCAGCTGCCGGCCAAGTGCCGTCGCCTCTTCCGGTGGCAGGTGGGAAAGCCACAACGGGCCGGGCGTGACATTGAGGGCAGCGCGAGCCAGACGTTCGGCCTGGGCATAGCGACCTTCGGCCAGCAATGGCAGGTGGATGGACCAGCCCTCGAAGATGACGAACTCAGTCAAGCCGGCGATGCCCGGCAGGTCCTGGGTCGGGATGCCATGCCGCAGCATCGACGTAAGCACCTCGACCAGCACCCGGGGCTTGCTGCCAAGATTGGCCAGCACCTCCAGGTCCTCCAGTCGGGAGACGGTGGTGATGATGCGCGGGTCGCGGGCCAGTTCGGCGGCGTGTTCGTCGTCCGGGCGCCACGGGGTGAGAATAACGATGTCGCCCTCGAAGGAGTCCCAGACCGCACCGACCTCGTTCGCCGTGCCGACGGCCAACGTGTCCACGCCCAGTGCCGCCGCTTCCTCGGCCAACCGATCCAGACCGCATCCGTACCCGTTGCCCTTGGCCACCGGCACGATGCCCGGGGTCGCTTCGGCCACCGTCTGCAAATGTTGACGCCACCGGGCGCCGTCCAGTCGAAGATTTACACCGCTCACGGGCCTAGGCTACCTGCGACGCTTCAGGTAGAGTTTGAACGCCTTGTACAGCACGCGGTTGATCGGCCGATCCCACTCGCCGAGATACTCCACCGCCTCACCACCGGTGCCCACCTTGAACTGGATCAGCCCGAGCTCCGGATCATCTGCTTCCAGTCCCTCGGTGATGCCGCGCAGATCGTACGTCGTTGCGCCGGCGGTCAGCGCGTCACGGATCATCTGCCACTGAATGGCGTTGGAGCCGCGCACCTCGCGATGACCGGTTGATGAGGCACCATAGCTGTACCACGCGTGTGTGCCGACCCGGACCCAGGTGGTGGCGGCAACCAGGTCGCCTTGGTGGTGGGCGAGATAGAGCCGAATCCGGTCGCCGTCCTCGGCCAGCATGGCTTCGAACATGGTCTCGAAGTAGGCCAGTGGGCGCGGCGTGAACCCGTCCCGCTCGGCCGTTTGAAGGTACAGCGCATGAAACTTCACTACATCGGCGATGCGGCCCTGAGTAACACAGACGCCGGCCTTAGCCGCCTTCTTGATGTTCCGCCGCCACAGTTGGTTCATGCCCGTCAACAGCTCGCCCTCGGTCTTGCCGCCGATCGGCAGCTGGAAGTTGAACCGCGGCTGCCCGGCGGAGAAGCCCCCCTCGTCCACCGGTGGCAACCAGCCGAGATGTCTCAGCTGGTTACGGGTACGGGTGGCGGCCTGGCTGGTGCCGTCCGGTGGCGCCTCGCTGAGCCGGGACACACCGGGGTCGGCAACGGCCGACTTGATAGTGGTCGCCTGCCAGCGACGGGCGATGACGGGTGGACCAATCCGTACGCCGAAAGCGCCGGCCACCTTGAGGTGCTGCACCAAGGGCCGCAGGTGATCATCCAGGGTCTCCGCTGACCAGTTGATCACCGGCCCTTCAGGCAGATAGGCCAGATACCGTCTGATCTTGGGCAACTGGCGGTAAAGCACCAGCCCGACGCCGACCAGTTGACCGGCATGATCAAACCACCCGAGCGACTCGTGGCGCCACTCACTCTTGACCCTCGCCCAAGCGGGCGTCTGGAGAAAGCTCGCAGCGTCAATGTGGTTGACGTAGTCGAGATGCTCTGCGGCCGTAATGGTCCGAACGGAAATCGTCACAGCGACGAATCTATCGGTATCTGCCGGCGGCAACACTTGCCGCCGGCAGACCGACTGCCTGAGCGCCCTACAGGGAGTTCAGACCCAAAGAGTTCAGCCCGAGGGAGTTCAGCCCGAGGGAGTTGAGCCCGAGGGAGTTCAGCCCGAGGGAGTTGAGCCCGAGGGAGTTCAGCCCGAGGGAGTTGAGCCCGAGGGAGTTGAGCCTTGCCGAGTGGGCTGGGCTGGCAACTGGTGCGGCCGCCGCCGGGGTGGCGATTCCGGCCAGGCCAACCGTCAATACAACAGCGGCCAGACCACCAATGAGTCTGTTGCGCATGAGAATCTCGATTCTTCTGGGGGGTGGGCAGCTGCATCGAACCCCCGGCATGTCGCTGGTCTGATGCTCAGACAACTCCATTTGATCACATCCAGAGGAATACCGCCAGACCAGGCAAAGCTGGTCGCTCAGGAGATGACCTTCCCGGGGTTCAGGTTCGCGCCGGGATCGATGGCGCCGAACAGACCCTGGATCATCTGCACCCCGCTGGCCGAGATGTCCTCTGTCATCCAAGCAGAGTGCTCGGTGCCGACCGCATGGTGGTGTGACAAGGTGCCGCCATTGTCGACGAAAGACTGTTGAATCGCAGACTTCACCTTGTCGTACTGGGCCAGCGGGTCGTGGGCATCCCCGACAAATGCGAAGGTGAAATACAGGCAGGCGCCGGAGTGGTAGGAGTGCGACAGGTGGCACATGATCCAGCCCTTGGTGTCCATGTCGTCGTATGCGTTGTTGGCCGCTGCGACCGTCTTGTCATAGACGTCCGCAAGGCGTGACCATGGGGCAGCGGTCTCCGACACATCGGCCATGGCACCACGATCGAGCAGGAAGTCACGGATATAGGGGGTATCGAACTTCTTCTGATCATAGAGCTGGCCGGGTCCCTTGCCGACGACAATGCCACCATGCTTGGAGACAATCGACCTCACCATGCTGCGTTGCCGGGCCACGTGGGACTTGCCGCCCTCGAAGCCGATGAAGGACAGGCAGATCGTGTCCAGGTCCCAGCCCCGCTTCTGAAGCACCTTCATCAGGCTGCGCTCGACATACTTCGAGACACCCTTAGCCTTCTTCTTGGTGGCAAAGGAAAACCCAGTCTCCGGTGCGTCGGACAGCCGGGTGATCGACGGAGCGGCATCGGACTGGGCGATCTCATGCATGGCCTGCATGCCGGATTCCCAGTCCCGGAAGAAGTAGCCGATCACGTCGCGTTGTTCCGGGATCCGGTGCACCTGCACCGTCACCTCGGTGATCACACCGAGCCGGCCTTCGGAGCCGAGGATCATTTCCCGCACGCTCGGACCGGTAGAGGTGCTCGGCACCGGCCGGATCACCAAGGTGTCGTCGGGCATCACCACCCGCAGGCCGCGGCAGATGTCGGCAATGTCACCAAACTTGTCCGACTGCATCCCCGAGGACCGGGTTGCGACCCAGCCGCCCAGGGTGCTGTGGGTGAACGAGTCCGGGAAGTGACCGAGGGTCCAGCCGCGCTGGCCCAGCTGATCTTCGATATCGGGTCCCAGGGTTCCAGCTTGGATCCGGGCCAGCCCGGAGTCGGAGTCAATGTCGATGAGCCTGTTGAGCCGGCCGAGATCCAGCGAGACGACTTGCCGCTTCTCGTCCTCGGGCGTGGTCAGACTGCCGGCGATATTGCTGCCGCCGCCGAAGGGAATCAGTACGGCGTCGGCGGCCATCACCGCGTCGACGACGGCTCGTACCTCGTCCTCGTCGGCCGGATAGACCACCACGTCGGGGATCCGGGGGATGTCACCCTGACGCAACCGGTAGAGGTCGCGCAGGCTCTTGCCGTAGGTGTGCACAACCCGGTCCATCGCATCGAGATGGACGTGACGCTTCTCCACCGCAGCGACGAGCTTGTCCAGCAGCTCATCGGTCAGCGTGGTATCGGGAATGCTCAGGGTGTCGAAGTCGCGGGGCGCCGCGGCGGGTTTGCTGAGGTCCAGCCCAACCGCGTGCAAGACAAAGGGCGCCAGCGCAGGCTTGTTGTCGGGGTTGAAGGCAATACCCTCCACGCCCCAGCCCCACCACTTCATGTGTTTGACCCCGGACTCGTGGGTGTCGGTTGCCGTCTGGGTCATGGTGTTCTTCTTCCTCTGCTGGCCGTCTGTGGGGTGCTGTCAGACATAGGCACCACTACTGGCAATCGTAGCGACCTTGCTCCGGAGCGCGCCTCGCCCAGGCGGCCGGCTGGTTCAGCGGTTGTCGTCAGAGCCGGGCGGGATCTCGCCGGTAGCGTGGCGAGGTTGATCGGCTGCCTCAGGACCGGTTGCTTCGGAGCCGGCTGCCAGGTCCCGGCTGGCCAGGGTTGCGATGCCGATGCGACCAGCGACGCTGTCGTGCTGGTCTCGGACGGCACGGGCGATCCGCTCGGAGAAGGTGAGCGGTTTCTCGCGCGGCTCGGGGCTCATCGGCTCACCGAAGACGACGATGATCGGGGGCCTTCCCCGCCGGGGCCAGCGGTGGCCGCGGGGCATGGCATCTCCTGCACCAACCAGGGCAACCGGCACGCAGGGGACGTCGCGGCTGATGCAGAGTGCGGCCGCTCCGGGCTTGAAAGGGGCCATCGCACCGGTACGGGACCGGGTGCTCTCGGGGAACAGCAGCAGCGGGACGCCGGCATCGAGCAGGGACGTGGCCAGTCCTTTGCGGCCCCGCAAACCGGTGCGGTCCACCGGGAATGCATTGAAGAACAACGCGGTCAGGCCCTTACGCCACCAGACATCGAAGAAATAGTCGGCGGCGGCACCAGCAGCGACATAGCGGCCCAGGCGGCGTGGGAGGGCGGTGATGATCAGCGGCGCGTCCAGGTGGCTGGAGTGGTTGGAGACTACGACGAACGGACCGGACAGCTGCGCCAGTTGCTCGCGCCCCTCAACCGTGATGTCGGTGATGGACCAGACGACCGGTTTCAGCAGCAGTCGTTGGGCTACAAAACGAGCGGCGGCCTGCACCGGCGATCTGTAGCGTTGTCTGTCTGGCACCCGCACAGCCTATGGCGCCCCCTTGCCAGATAAGTCCCGGTGGGCAGAAGTCGCGGTCGCCATGATGGTCCGTGCACTCGCACGAACCTTGGCAGCCGCGGTGATCTGGTCCGGTCAGGAGCGCCGGGATGCGGAGAGTTTGGCGGAGATGGCCCTGATGACACCTCGCGGCGCGACCCGGGCCAGACCGATGGCGATCTTGTACCGCCGGGTCGGGATCGAGATGACCTTTCCCCGGTCAACATCATGGAGGCAGTCCCGGACGAGCTCGTCGGCGTCCACCCAACCCAGGCTGGGGATCTTGCCGGTGCGGATGCCGGCACGCTGGTGAAACTCGGTCCGAACCCAGCCCGGGCACAGCGCAGTGACCGTGACACCGCTACCAGCCAGCTCGATGGCCAGACCCTCGGTATAGGTGGTGACCCACGCCTTGACAGCCGAATAGCTTCCCATCGTGACGAAACCGGCGGTGCTGGAGACGTTGATGATCGCGCCGCGCCCACGATCGCGCATCGTTCGGCCGGCCGCACCAGCCAGGATCAGCACTGCGCGGCACATCACATCCAGCGCATGTTCGTGCGCCGAGGTGTCCGGGTTGGTCAGCGCGGAGTGGACGCCGAAGCCGGCATTGTTGACCAGCAGGTCAATCGGGCGGTCCGGATCGGTGATCCGGCTCACCACCCGCTGCACCTCCATCCGGTCGGCCAGGTCGGCAGCGATGACTTCGACCTGAACGCCGTACGCGCGGCTGATCCCGGTCGCCATCGCCTCCAGCCGCTCGGAGTTCCTGGCCACCAGGACAAGGTCATCTCCGTGGCCAGCGAGGATTCTTGCGAATGTCGCACCGATGCCGGAGGTCCCGCCGGTGACCAGAGCAATTGCCATGGACTGACCTTAACGGCACACCAGCTGACCAACGTCCGGCAGACCGCGAACCGCGGCAGAACAGTAACGGTATGGTCACGAACACGGTCGCGCGTGGCGGCCTACCTAACGAGGAAGAATGATTGATGCGACCAGACAGGCCGATTGGCGCAAAGATCAGGCCGATTGGGCAATGGTCAGGCCGATTGGCGCAAAGATCAGGCCGATTCGGCAATGGTCAGGCCGATTCGGGCAACGATGAGGGTGGTGTCCGCGGTGGGGCTGTTCGGGGGTGTGACGGCCGAGAATCCGGCGCCTCTTCAGGTGCATTCACCCTCACGCCCCCGGACCTGAACAGCTCGCAGGCACGCAACGCGGCGAAGAAGGCCGGTGTCAGCATGGCGGACCTGAACACGCTCCGCCAACCCCAGTCCAGCGGGATGAGCGGCAGCGACCTGAACAGCCTGGACCGCAAGATCACCGCCAAGAATCATCGCTGACGGAGATCACTGAGCCCTCAGTCCGCTCCACCTGGTTGGTCCCGCTCGGGTACGCAGCGAATCAAGCACTCGTCGTGGACTGCTGCGGCGCCTCCCGCGTGAACAGGGGAATGGCGGCGGTCGATCAACGAGCTCTTGATTGGGGCATTCAGGGTCAAGACCAACAGGATCACGTTCGGCCGTCGAGTTGCTGGCGGATCAGCTCACCAAGAATCGCCACCCCTGGCTCGATGGACTCCGGAGCCAGGGCGGCGAATCCAAGCCGCAGGTAGTTGAGGTGGGTTGAGGGGTCGGTGAAGTAGATATCACCGCGCTCGATCACCACCCCGCGTTCCAGCGCCTGCCGGCTCAGTTCGACACAGTTCAGCTGGGGTGGGCCCTCAAGCCAGATGCTGACCCCTCCCGGTGGCGGGTCGACGTCCCAGGGCAGGTGCAGGTTCAGCGCATCGCGCAGTGTGGACCAGCTGCGGGACAGGTCGGTACGCCGCCGTCGCACGGTACGGTGATATTGGCCAGAGGCGATCAGCAAGGCCATTGCTCGCTGCGTGTGGCCACTCGGATGCCGGATCCGGTAACGACGGTGGCCGCGCAGTTCGGCCACCAGCTCTGGGGCCGCCACCAGGTAGCCGAGCCGCAGCCCCGGGGCCAGGAACTTCGAGAAGGTACCGAGATAGATCACCCGTTCGCTGTCGGGCATGGCCTTCATCGCTGGCGTCGGGCTGCCCTGATAGCGGAACTCACTGTCGTAGTCGTCTTCGACGATCAAGGTGTCGTGGGCGGTGGCCAATGACAGCAGCTGCCGTCGTCGTGCGATCGGCAAGGTGACGTTGGTTGGGCTGTGGTGGCTCGGGGTCAGGTGCAACAACGCGACACCCGATAGGTCGACCGGTGGGACCAGGCCCGAACCGTCGACCTCGATGGGGCGCAGCCGTGCCCCGGCCCGCAGAAAGATGTGGCGCGCGTCAAGATAGCCTGGCTCCTCGACACCGACAACCGATCCCGGCTTCAGCAAGCTGTTGGCGAGAAGATCCAACCCCTGCTGAGCACCGAGGGTGACCAGCACGTGGTCCGGTTCCACCTCGATCCCCCGGCCGGGAAGAACCCGGCGGCACAGCTGCTCCAGCAGCTCCGGGTCGTCCTCGTCCACACCATCACGGAGGCTGTAGTGGAGGTGTGGCGGCTCCAGTGACTCACGCAGCGCCCTGGTCCAGGCGAGCCGGGGAAATGAGGAGGAGTCCACCTGTCCCGCCACGAACGGGTAGGGGTAGCGGTGCCAGTCACGAAACTTGGCGATGTTGGGAACGCCGGAGTCCGGAGTAGTCTGAAGATGACGGGTCCAGTCCACCGGCGCGGCCGCAGTGGTGGACTGTTGACTGCGGGCGAGCTCATCCAACATCTCCACATTGATGAAGAGCCCTCGACGGGAACGCGCTTCGATCAGGCCTTCTGCCTCAAGTTCCTGGTAGGCCGTGTTCACGGTGTTGCGGGAGACGCCCAGCTCCCGGGCCAGCTCCCGCGACGACGGCAACGGCCGGACCGGATCCAGCACACCCACCGCGATCTCATGCTCCAGCGCCTGACGAAGCTGCCGGTACAGCGGCTCCCCGGTGCCTCGGGTGATGGAGATCCGGTTCAACGACATGCGCACCTTACTTTCGGGTGGACCTCGGCCGTGGGAGCCATCCAGATTGAGATGGGGTCTCAGCCACGAGCATCGAGCTGGATGGCTCACGCTCGCCGCCCGGCACGAGCCTAACCCAGTCGATCTGCAGCTGAAACAACCCGTGACAACGGCTCAATCTCCACCTAAACTGCCGGCAACGGATATCCGGGTGAAGTCTTGCGCCGCGCCGAGTCAATACGGCCTGACCGGCCGCCTGAGGATACGAGACAGAGAGTCCGGGTGAACGCATGGATCAAGGCAATGTCGACCCAGGCAGTGTCGATCAAGGCAGTGTTGATCAAGGCAGTGCCGGCCAGGGCAGTGTCGATCAAGGCAGTGCCGGCCAAGAAGGCCAAGGCGCCGGTCTGAACCAGGGCCTCAAGCAGCGCCACATGACGCTGATCTCCATTGGCGGCACGATCGGCGCGGGGCTTTTCGTGGGAAGCGGCGTGGTCATCCATGACGCCGGGCCGGCCGCACTCGTCTCCTTCTTGATCGCCGGTGTCCTGGTCACGCTGGTGATGCGGATGCTCGGTGAGATGGCCGTCGCCCGGCCGGCCATCGGCTCCTTCTACGAGTACGCCCGACTAGGGTTGGGAGACTGGGCCGGATTCTCCATCGGCTGGCTGTACTGGTACTTCTGGGTCATCGTGGTGGCGGTCGAGGCCGTCGCCGGCGCGGCCGTCGTCGGCAAGTGGATACCCAGCGCGCCGGTGTGGCT
>JBBSQO010000047.1:0-9116 GCA_038244025.1 Propionibacteriales bacterium | reverse complement strand
TTTCCGCGTAGTTGCTGGACTTGTGTTCCCGGGCACTCACCAGCATCGTGCACTCGGACTGGTTCAGCGCATAAGCCAGCTCATGAGTGCGGTAGGCCGGGTTGATATTGACTAAGATGATGCCCAGCTTCGCGGTGGCGTACTGGATCAGGGTCCATTCGGCACAGCTGGGTGCCCAGATGCCGACCCGGTCACCCTTGGCCAGCCCGGCGGCAATCAGTCCTCGGGCCACGGTGTTGACCTCGGCATCAAGTTCACCGTAGGTCCAGCGGCGGCCGGTGCTCCGCTCCACCAGCGCTTCACGGTCGGTCGACCTGGCGGCGGTCCTTTCCAGATTCTGACCGATCGTCTCCAGCAGCAGCGGCTGGTCGGTCGGGCCCTTCACATAGGAGAGGGATGAATCTTCGACTCCATCGGCCGTACGAGGGCTCGCTCCGCTCATGGAGCCAACTTAGCCTGTTCGTGGAACATCGTGGTGGGCCGGCCGACGCGAGCGAGCGCCCGGCTTACTAGCTTTGTTGCTCCACCGGCTTGCCGTTACGGGTCCGGCGACGGTTGCGGTTCGCACGCTTGCGCGGCGGGCGGGTGCGTTCGGTGCCTTCATCGGCCACCTGCTGTCCAGCACCCAAACGTTGCTCCCCGGAGCGACCTTGCGACTCCGGATGGCGGTCCCGGCCGCCGCCACTGCGGCTTAACTGCCCGTTACTATGCCGGTCAGTTGATGGCCGGGAGGGCGCGGCGTCCTTCGCCGGCCCAATCCGACCCTTGCCGCCGGGCGCTATCCGACCCTTGGCGCCAGGCGCTATGCCGAGATCATGGTAGAGGTGCTCGGAGGTGGAGTAGGTCTCCTCGGGTTCCTCGAAGGGCAGATGCAGGGCGTTGTTGATCACCTTCCAGCGGGTCCGGTCGGCCCAGTCAACAAAGGTGATGGCCACACCGGAGGCGCCGGCCCGACCGGTACGCCCGATCCGGTGCACATAAGCCTTGTCATCGTCGGGGCACTCATAGTTGATCACGTGGGTGACGCCCTCGACATCGATACCGCGGGCGGCAACCTCGGTGGCAACCAGCACGTCCACGCCGCTACCGGAACGGAACCGCTGCAGCGCCTTCTCCCGTGCGATCTGGGACAGGTCACCATGGATCGGGGCAGCGGAAAAGCCGCGATCGGCAAGATCATCGGCGATCCGCTGGGCGGTCCGCTTGGTGCGGCAGAAGATCATCACCCGGTTGCGGTTCTCGGCCTGAAGGATCCGGGCGACCACCTCGGGCTTGTCCAGGTCGTGTGCCTGGTAGACGAACTGTGCGGTGGTCGGGACAAACATCTCGTCGCCGGCCGACTCGGCGCGGATATTGACCGGGTGCCGCAGGTGCGAGCGCGCCAGCGACACGATCGCGCTCGGCATGGTGGCCGAGAAGAGCATGGTCTGCCGCAGTTCCGGCGTCTTGGACAGGAGCCGCTCGACATCCGGCAGGAAGCCGAGGTCAAGCATTTCGTCAGCCTCGTCCAGCACCAGAACCTTGATGTGGCTCAGGTCCAGTGCGCCCCGGTCGACCAGGTCAAGCAGCCGGCCCGGCGTGCCGACCACAATCTCAACACCGGAACCGAGAGTATCCAGCTGTGGCTCGTACGCGACGCCGCCATAGATGGTCAGCACCCGGGCATGGCGCTGCGAGGCTGCGGTGGCCAGGTCACGGCCGACCTGGCTGGCCAGCTCCCTGGTCGGGCAGACGACCAGTCCCTGTGGTGCGCCGGGCTTGGCCAGTGCGGAGTAGTCACGCTCGCCCGGGACCACGATGCGTTGCAGCATGGTGATGCCGAAGGCAAGCGTCTTGCCGGTGCCGGTTCGCGCCTGTCCAATCATGTCGGTACCGGTCAGGGCGATCGGGAGCGACATGGCCTGGATGGGGAACGGATAGACGATCCCTACCGCTTCCAGCGCCGCGGTAATCTGGGGCAGCACTCCCAAATCGGCGAAGGTTCCCCTGGGGTCCGTCGCCTGCTGGCCGGTTTCGTGGGAAACGTGGTCGGTTTCGGTGGCAGCCTGCGGAACGGACGTCCCGGTCGTGCCATCAATCTGGGGGCCATCAATCTGGTGGCCATCAAGCTGTGCGCCATCAAGCTGTGCGCCATCAAGCTGTGCGCCATCAAGCTGTGTGTCATGAAACTGTGTATCTGTCAGGATCTCGCCTTTGCTGTCCTGGCTTCGGTTAATGCGAAGTCCAGTGTTGTGCCTGTCCGGCACCTGCAGCACAGTAAGATCAACACTGCTGCACACAACCTCGACAGCGGATCGACATCTGAATCAGATCGGCTCGCTCGCGCGATTAACCGTCAAACCAATATCGAGATCACAATCCAGGGCCGTGGTGCCAGGTGAACAGGACGCACCAGGTGTGCGTACAAGTGTCAGTCTAGCGTGTCGTGGCGCCGACCGCGGTTAGGCTTTCGTCATGAGCGCCGAAAACATGCCCGTCGTTGGCGACCGGGAGTATCGCCAAGGGGCGATCGACCTGCTCGGCGTGCTCGGCTACGGTGAGCTGACCGCCTTCGAGAGACTGGCCGAGGACGCCTCGCTGGCGCCGACGCTGGCCGACAAGGTCCATGTGGCATCGATGGCGGCAAGCCAGTTTCACTATTTCCGCCAGGTCTCGGAGCGGCTGACGGAGCTGGACAGCGATGTGATGGACGCGATGCAGCCATTCTTTGCACCCTTCAACTCATTCCATGAACACACCAAGCCCAAGACCTGGCTGGAGGGACTGGTGAAGGCCTATGTCGGGGACGGGTTTGCCGCCGACTTCTACCGGGAGGTTGCGGCCTTTGTCGACGGGGACACCCGGGCACTGGTCTTCCGGGTGCTGGCAGACGAGGGCCATGCGGACTTCGTTGTCGACCAGGTGCTGGCTGCCACCGAAGCCGACCCGTCGATTGCCGGCCGGCTGGCGTTGTGGGCCCGTCGGCTGGTGGGTGAGGCGCTGACCCAGGCGCAGCGGGTGGCTGCGGACCGGGATGCGCTGACCGGTCTGCTGACCGGCACCGGGGACCGACCCGGGATGGATCTAGCGGCGATCAGCCGAATGTTCTCCCGGCTGATCGAGAATCACACCGAGCGGATGGAGAGACTCAGCTTGCAGGCCTAGCGAGCAACCGGGGCAGATCAGACGCCGCCGAACCCGACCCGCCGGGTGCTCTCCTCGCCGATATCGACATAGCCGATGGAGTCCGTCGGAAGGAGGACCTTGCGTCCGCGCTCGTCGGTGAGGGTGAAAACGCCACCCGACTTCAACGCCTGGGTGAGCGCCTTCTCGACATCCGCCGCCGACTGTGCACTGTCCACGACGATCTCGCGATTGACGTGCTGGATTCCGACCTTGATCTCCACGTATTCCTCCTGCTCTGGGGTCACCTGATCCTGCCTAGCCCTTCCCGGACCGGCCGGCCCGGCGGTTCTGAACAAGCTCAAGCACCCGTTACTGGTTGATGCCCCTTATTGGCTCATGTTGGTCTAACAGGACAACGGTGCCACAGGGAAGCTGTCGACCGGGCTGGTGTTCGCGCACGGCAGAGAAGATCGACTCAGGGAAAATCATCTTAGCCGAGATGCACTAACCTCGGTGGGTGCCCAGTCGTCTTCGTCGCGTCCTTGCAGAGGCGATCAAGTTCCTCGCCGTGGGCGGCGTGGCCACTATCGTTGCGGTGCTCCTGTTCAACCTGATGGTCCACTGGCTGCCCGCCGGTGCGGACGCGCCGTTGCACGACAACCCGCTCTCCGCCTACATCATTGCGAACACGATCGGTATGGCCATCAGCTATCGAGGCGCCCGCTCCTGGGCGTTTCGTAAGCGACAGGTTGTCGGGACCGCCGGTGGCCGTCTCTCGTACGTGATCTGGAATGTCATCTCGATGCTGATCCCGCTGGCTTGTCTGACTATCAGCCGGTACGCACTCGGACTGGAGTCCGGTCTTGCCGACAACCTTTCGGCGAACGTGATCGGGCTGGCGCTGGGGATGGCCTTCCGGTTCTGGGCCTTTCGGCGTTTCGTCTTCGTCAATCCGAACAGGGTGCATCGGGACAAGTCGGCATCAGCTGCCAGCTCATCTCACGACAATCCCAAGCCGGGGTAGTGCTGGTACCAGCTGAGTGGCAGTTCACTGCCTTCAGCTGTCCGTACGGGGGAAACCGCTGATGCCGCGCCAGGACAGGTTGCTGACCAGCTGGGTCGCCTCGGCCAGCGGAATCTCCTGCGACTTGTCCGAGACCCAGTAGCGCGCGCTCACCTGGGCGATGCCCACCAGAGAAATGGCCAGCAGCTTCGCCCTCCCGGCCGGCAGTCGGGTGTCCTCGGCGATCACTACGGCAATGGCATCCGCGAGGTCGTTGTTGACCTGCCAGATCCGGTTCTGAACTTTTGCATCACCGGTCAGGTCCGATTCGAAGACGAAGCGGAAGGCACCGCTGGACTCGGAGACGAACTGGTAGAAGGCGCCCATGGTGGCGACCACCCGGTCGGCATTGTCCACCGTTGAGGCCAGCGCATCTTCGACCACCCTGACCAGCCGGTCGCACGAACTGTCCAGCAGGGCGAGGTACAGGTCGAGCTTGGAACCGAAGTGCTGGTAGAGCACGGGCTTGGACACCCTGGCCGCCTCGGCAATGTCATCCATGGCGGCCGCGTGATAGCCCTTGCTGGTGAAGACGTCAGAAGCAGCATCCAGCAGCTGGGCACGTCGCTGGTCGCGCGGCATCCGCGCTATCGGAGAACTGACCACGCACGTCATGCTACCGGCAAGTAACTGCAGGACTGTCCGACCAACCCTGGGCGGTGCAGAGGACAGTTTCAAGACGATCTGTACCACCGCTGGTACCGTCATTGGTATGGCTACTAATCTACGCTTGCGTCCGGATGCTGAAGAAGCGGTCCGAGTTCGTGCCGCGAGTACCGGACTGTCACAACAAGAGGTAATTCGCGCGGCTG
The DNA here is from genome assembly GCA_038244025.1 of Propionibacteriales bacterium. GTDB lineage: Bacteria > Actinomycetota > Actinomycetes > Propionibacteriales > Propionibacteriaceae > Microlunatus. The sequence continues at coordinate 4,136 of JBBSQO010000047.1, read as the reverse complement.
TCGACCGCTACCTGGGCTTAGCAGGGCCAATCTCATCCGACGGACCAGCCGGCTCGATGATTGCGACTGAGGGCGTCCGTCCGGCGCGGACGCGTTACCGTGAGCTCGACGACTTGGTCGACCTGCCGGGGGGTGTCAGCACGATGAGTCTGCTCGACCGCGACGATCGTTTCTAAATGCGTGTCTACCTCGATACGAGCGCGCTGCTCAAGCGCATCTTCGCCGAAGCCGAATCGCGAGCGCTGATATCCGCTCTGAGGGACTTCCAAGGTACGGATACAGTCCTGGTTGCCTCATCCTTGGCCTGGGTCGAGGTTTCCAGAGCAGTGCGTGCCTGGGCGACCGCTGGAAGGGATGGTGTGGTCGACGACCTGGCCGAGGTGGCCCTTTCTGGCGTACTCGAGAAGCCAATGACGGCGGAGGTGGTCGCGTTGGCGCGCAGGCTCGACCCGCCGGTCCTGCGGAGTCTCGATGCCATCCATCTGGCTTCCGCGCTGCTCCTCGACGTCGATGTGATCGTGGCCTACGACCGCCGGTTGCTTGATGCCGCCGTAAGGCACAAGATCAGGACCCTCTCGCCGAGCGGCTGAGGAGTGCAAAGCGCTCGATCGGCCACGTCGAAGCAATTAGGGTCGACGTTGTGACTTTTCTCCAGCCCGTGACGTTGACCGGCACTTTGGTGACCTTGGTGCCGCTCAGCCACGATGATCATGACGGTCTGACCGAGGCAGCCAGCGACGGTGAGCTCTGGAATCTGTGGTACACCTCCATCCCGCGTCCGGAGGGCATGCAAGCCGAAATTGACCGGCGGCTGGCGCTGCAGCAAGCGGGCCAGCTGCTGCCCTTCACCGCGAAGAGCAGCAGGACCGGACGCGTCATCGGGGTGACAACCTTGATGAATATCGACGAGCCCAACCGCCGGCTGGAGATCGGTTCCACCTGGAATGCTCGATCCGTCCAGCGCAGCGGCACCAACACCGAGAGCAAGCTCCTGTTGCTTCGCCATGCCTTTGAGCAGCTGCACTGTGTTGCGGTGGAGTTTCGCACCCACTGGATGAACCAGCAGTCTCGGTCGGCGATCCTCCGGCTAGGTGCGAAGCAGGATGGCGTGCTTCGTAACCACAAGGTCATGCCGGATGGGTCGCTGCGTGACACCGTGGTGTATTCGATCATCGACTCCGAGTGGCCGGCCGTACGCAATGAACTTCAGCGACGGCTGACACGCGACCGGTGAGTTCAGGCCTGTGATGTGATCGTGGAAACCGGAGCCCCGTGTGCCCGGACCTTGTTTCACGATAATCGGTCTCTAGGCTGAGCGTTCGATGGCCAGGACATGGATGGCGATGGTTGTCGGCGACTTCCCGGCCGCGCGGATGGCTTCCCCGATTCGTTTCTTGGCGAGCTCTGCGGTGCGCCGGGCGGGATGGGCGTTGTCGGTGGCTATGTCGGCGGTGGCGTCGACGAAGCTGCCGCGGATGGTGAGGCGGACGACGTTGTGGATGGTGAACAGTCTTCTAGTGTTCTGTGCGGCACTGCCAGCGTCGGTGCCGCCGGCGCCCGGGAGAGCATTCCTGAGGGTGGGTTCGACCCGGACGACGCCTGGCGTGCCGAGTAGCGCTTCGGTGACCGCCCTGCTCAGGTCCGCGGTGGTCAGTTTTCCCGCTGGTTCCTGGTCCGCGTCCGGCCCAGTCGTGGTGGCAGCATCCGTGCGCGCGGCCCGCGATGGGGGTGTTGGTTCAAGAGACATGGTGGATGTCCTCAACTGTGATGTCCACTCGGGTGGCGACCAAGCCCAGTTCTTGGGCGACGTGATCGATAATGCTTTGCCGGAGGGCATCGACCGCTTCCGGGATGAGAAGTGTCGCCAGCACGCTGACCGTGAGATGTATCCGCAAGCGAGCCGGCTGCGACGCCGAGTCGAGCTGGTTGCCCGCGTCGGTGTCATCGAGCTCAACGCTGCATCGTCGGGCGCGGACATCGTTGACCGTGGTATCGCCGACAGCACGGATCACGCTGGTGACGGCCTGCTCGCTGATGGTCAGGTCCGGCCCGGTCAGATCCGACCCCAACTGGTCGGCGCTGGGCTGGTGCAGCGGGAGCTGGCGACCACGGCGGACTTCGGCTCGAGCGATGTCCATGATGCTCGCCTTGACGCTGGCGCGGGGCTTCAGGTCCGCGTCATTGTTGTCCCTAATCCGCAGCTCGTGGGTGGCGGTAAACAGCGGTTCGAGGCTGCTGCGGGCGGCTTGGCAGTCGGGACAGTGTCGTTCGTGGGCGCTGACGGGGGCGTCCATGGTTTCCCACACGTCGTCTATAGGCCGGCCGCATCCGAGCAGAGCGGGCTGAGCGGCTATCGCCATTGCTGCATCCCTTCCGCTAGGCGTTGACGTGCGCGGGCGATGCGTCCGCGAACGGTGCTGACCGGTACCCCGAGAATGGTGGCAATCTCTGGATAGGAGAGGTCGTTGAGCCCGTTCATCACCCAGCATGCGCGCTGCTCGGTCGGCAGGAGGTCCAGCAGGGTGCCGAGGTCCCGCAGCTGCACGGCAGTTTCGGCGAACTGTGCCGGGCCCGAGGTGTCATCGTACTCCCCCTGGGAGCCTCCGTTGTCGCGGTCGAGCGGGTTACCTGTCCTGGTGAGATCGGTACGCCGGCTGGCGCGTTCACGCAGCACGTTGAGACATCGTCGATGGGCGACCTGGTACAGCCAACTCCGAAACGCCTCCGGTTTGGCCAGCGTTGGAAGTCTGCGCCATGCCTGGACGAGCGTGTCTTGAACGACATCTTCGGCCTCACCGCGGTCGTACAACATCCGGAAGGCAAAGCGGAACAGGGCCACCTGGTAGCGGTCGACCAGATGCTCAAAGGCCACCAGATCACCGTCTTGGGCGCGAGCAACGATGGTGACCTCATCGAGCTGGTCAGGCGTTGGGTAACCGCCAGGATGGGGATCCACGCTGCTCCTTCCGACCAGGCGGCCAGGTCGCCGCGTCGGAGACCCACTATGGCAGAGCAACCAAGCCCGTGGCCTGAGGTGGAGACGACGGCATCGACAGCGGCAGAACGGTGACCGTGCGGCGGCCGAGATTTTCTTGTTCCGGTGTGACGATTCGCGCTCGGCCGGTGTCCTACCTGATGTACGCGACATTTCCCCCAACCAGCAGGAGACACCATGTCAGTCCCGAGCACCACCGAAGAGCATCAGCAACAGGCCAAGGTTGCCCAGGCGCAGGCTGAGCCGCCGAAGCAGTTCGATGCGCTGCACACCGAGCATGGTGACACCGCGATCGCCGAGACCGTGGTCCAGAAGCTGGCCGGCATGGCGGCTCGGGAGGTTCCCGGCGTCTATGCCATGGGCACCGCGGCCCGGCGCGCATTCAACAACCTCACCGAACGCATCCCTGGCTCCCAGACCAACGTCAGCGGCGGGGTGACCGTGGAGAAGGGCGAACGGCAGGCGGCTATCGACATCAGCATCATCGTCGAGTACGGGGCCTCCATTGTCGAGGTCAGCGACCGGATCCGGCAGAACATCATCAACACCATCGAGTCCGCCACCGGCCTGGAGGTCCTTGAGGTCAACGTTGCCGTCAGCGACGTGCATTTGCCCGAAGAAGAGGACGACACCGTCGAGCAACCGTCTGATCGCCTTGCCTGACCCCTATCTGGCACCAGCAGAGCCAGCCTTACCAGCAGAGGAGCATCGAATGTCAACGACCCAGGTCAGTTTGTCCGTAGGACTCCTGCTGGGAATCGTCCTCACCTTTGGCGGTTTCGGACCATGTGTGGTTGTCCTGGTGTTTGGCGCGGTCGGCCTGGTGGTCGGCAGAATACTGGACGGGAAGCTTGATCCGCAGGCACTTCTGGGCCGGGGCGCCGACCATGTGCGCCTCGGCCGCGGGTCCGACCGCAGGTGAGCACCACGATGACAGCTCCGGCCATCGCAACAGATGCTGGCCAGTCAGTTAACTCGTGGCATCCGGTCCGGGCCACCGAGCGTGGTCGGCTCGTGCTAGCCGAACGGGTGATCGAGAAGATCGCCAGCCAGGCAGCCAGTGAGGTTTCGGCGGCCGGCCGCCGCACAACTGGTCTGCTCGGCGTCGGCGGGCATCTGGTCGGCCGGCCCAAGGTCGACG
>JBBSQO010000046.1:0-9125 GCA_038244025.1 Propionibacteriales bacterium | reverse complement strand
TGTTCATTGGGATCAGACTCCTTATTCGTCGTGGCTTCGGGCAGACGTCGATCGAGCCTGCCGAGATCAGTCCCCCCCCTGATGATCTCGACAGGCTCAACCGGTTCATGGGCTCAACCGGTTCATGGGCTCAACCGGTTCATGGGCTCAACCGGTTCATCGGGCTTACCGGATGGTTTCCTGGTACGCCTTGAGCTGGGCGACCGGCGGAGTCATGGCGTATCCGTACACCAGGTCTGCAGGCTGCACAAACCAGACGTGCGTCATGTAGCCGGACTTGACCAGCTTGCTGCCTTCCGGGCACTTGCCATCGGTCGGCATGCACGGCTTCTTCGTGCCCGGTACCTTGCAATGCTCATGGAAGTGCCAGCGCAGGTACGGCTGATAGGTCGCGGGCGGATCCTTCTTCTCGGCCGTGTACATCACCCCGATCAGGATGAACTTTCCCGCGGCCGTTCGCGAGTAGATCAACGTCTCCGGGGCAGCAGGATTGACAACCTTGCCGTCTGAACGGTTGGCCTGATTGGGAACGTGCAACATCTTGAGGGCCTTCCCCACGGAGTTCGGGCGCTTCTTGTTGTGCTTCTGCACGGCCTTGTCAAGATCGAAACCGGCCGCCTTAGCGACCGCCGGATCGCGGTACTTCTTGGTGTCCGCGATGGTCTTGGCGAGCAGGCCTTTGGCAGCAGCCGTCTGTGCTGTCGTTGCCTTGGAGACGTCCGGTAGCTGGGCCATTTGATGGCGTTCGCCATTACCGTCGGCCTTGGTGCCATCCTGAGAAGTCCTACTCATCGTGTGGTTGGCGCCCTTCTTATGCATGTTTTCCTTGCCCTGTTGGAGCTGTGGGGTGGCACAGCCGCCCGCCCCTGCGTGATTCACTGCGTGATTGCCCGTCATCGAGTCATCCATGGTCTGCGACCTACTTGGGTCGGCGATCGCGACGCTGCTGGTCAACAGCACAGCAGCGGCAACGATCGCGGTGATGGCGGTAGCGGTCCGGGGAAGCAGCTGGCGCACCGGACGTGACTGCCGCAGCCTGATCAGCACCACAGCGGCGAGGGCGACGCTGGCCAGCTCCAAAACGACGGTCAGCACGTCCGGGATGCCGACGGCCTCTGCAGTTCCAGGGTCCGGGCCGAAGGGGAGCCCCGCCGTACGAGTGACCGCCCAGAGCGCCACCACCAGGAGGTTCACCACCATCCCGCTGATCAACATCGGGCGCCGTACCGGCTGCCAGCTCAGCACCGCAAGCAGCACCTGAAGCGCGGCCAGCACCAGGAAGAAGACGCCGAACAGCCACCATTCTGCAAAGTGCTCACCGTCGACGCCGAGGTGGACTACTGCCGCGCCCGCCATGCAGGCGGCCGCGGATCGCTGAAGAACCTGGGTAGCTTTCATGCACTCCATCCTGCTGGAGGAGTGTGCGGTCCCGGCCCGGGTTTTGTCAGGGTTGTGTACGGATATTCAATGTTGGGCGGAATGCCGGACCGCTACGCTTGCCCATCGCCCTTGGTTGGGTCATCGTGAACATCATGGGGACGCCGCATCGGATACTGATCGTCGAGGACGAGGCGGCTATCGCCGAAATTGCCCGGCGTTATCTCGAGCGGGAGAACTACCGGGTCGAGGTCTGCTCCGATGGCGAGTCCGCGTGGGCCGCCGTCCGCCGGCGCAATCATGATGTCGTGCTGCTCGACATCATGCTGCCCGGCCCGCTGGACGGGATCGAGGTCTGCCGCCGGATGCGCAGCGAGGACATCTGGACGCCGGTAATCTTCGTCACCGCCCGCGATGACGAGGTCGACCGGATTCTCGGCCTGGAGCTGGGCGCAGACGACTATGTCACCAAGCCGTACTCCCCGCGGGAGCTGGTGGCCAGGGTCCGGGCGATCTTGCGCCGCGGGGATCTGACCCGCAGACCGTCGGCCGACCCGGTCCGGGTGGTCGGCAACATACGGCTGGACCCGGCCAGCCGCCGGGTCTGGACCCATCATCGCGAGGTGGAGCTGACGGCGACCGAGTTCGGCTTGCTGGCCCACCTGATGGCTCGTCCGGGCCGCGTGTTCGGCCGGGGTGAGTTGTTGAACCAGGTCTGGGACTACCCGGCGGCCGACAGCAGCCGTACGGTTGACGTCCACATCGCCCAGATCCGGTCCAAGCTCGGCGACGACTCACCGATCCGGACGGTTCGCGGCTTCGGCTACTCGGTGGAGGAGCCGCGATGAAGCGCATCGGCTCCCGACCGGCCGGTCTGGCCTGGCGGACCGGCTGGGTGATGGCGGTCGTGGTGGTGATCGCGGTCGTGGTGGCCGGCGTGGTTTCGGTCAACCTGGTCCGCTCCTCGGCGCGAACCGAGGCCCGAAGATCACTGGCCAGCCAGGCCGACGTGGTCGCCAGCCTGCTGGCCGCCGGCCGTCCGGGCAATCTCGGCCAGGCCCTGCGAACGGTCCGCAGCCAGGACACGCCGGTCGGGTGGCAACAAGATGGCGGTAAGCTGCGCGGCGACGCACTGGCTAAGAAAGCTTATCTCCAAGGGCAAACTCCTGAACCTAGTGGCACCAGGCAATCTTTCACCGTCCGGCTGGATGGTCGGGAGGTGCTGGTTGAGGTCCGGCCGCTGGGCGCCGATGGGATGATCATTCTGGCCAAGAGGGTCTCGCTGGCCACCGGTCCCGCGGTGAAGGTGCTGCAACGCGAACTGGTGGCGCTGGCCATTGGGCTTGCTCTCGCCCTGCTGGCCGCCGCCCTGTTTGCGCGCTGGCTGGCCGGGCCGTTGCGTCGGACGGCAGCAGCCGCGACCCAGCTCGCTTCCGGTGACCGGAATGTGCGCCTCCAACCGGAGGGGCCACATGAGGTGGCGGAAGTTTCCGGGGCACTGAACAGCCTGGCCGACGCCCTGCGACACAGCGAGGGCCGGCAGCGCGAGTTCCTGCTCTCGGTATCGCACGAGCTGCGCACGCCGTTGACGGCGATCCGCGGATTCGGTGAGTCGTTGGCCGACGGGGTGACGATGGGCGACGAGGTCGAGCAGGCCGGCCGGGTCATCGTGTCCGAGTCCGCCCGGCTGGAGCGGCTGGTGGCCGACCTGCTGGACCTTGCCCGACTGGGGGCTGATGACTTTCGCTTCGACATCGTGCCGATGGATCTCGGCGCGCTGATCGAGGAGGCAGCCGGGGTGTGGCAGTCACGCTGTGCCGCGGCCGGTGTCCAGTTCCGGCTGGAGCGCGCGGCAGGCCCGGTCCGGCTGCACAGTGATCCGGGCCGGCTCCGGCAGATCATCGACGGCCTGGCCGAGAACGCTCTGCGAGTCACCCCGGCTGGCCAACCGCTGGTGCTGGCTCTTCGGCCGGAGCATGATCAAGCGGTGATCGAAGTCCGCGATGGTGGCCCCGGCCTGACCGGCGATGACATGGCTGTCGCCTTCGAGCGGTCCGTCCTGTACGACAGATACCGCGGTGTCCGCAAGGTCGGCACCGGCCTCGGCCTGGCCCTGGTCAAGACCCTAGCCACCGGCCTCGGCGGTACTGTCGCCGTTTCTCCAGCCCCGGAAGGAGGAAGCTGCTTCCGGGTACTGCTGCCCGTGCCCGGATGAGCCGTCGCCCCCGCTGGCGACCTCACATTTGATGCTGGCCGAGTCGGCCATCATGCCGCCGACGGCCGGCTGAGCCGGTCCAGGAAAGTAATCAACAGCGCCTCCCGGAGTGCCGGCGGTGCCACGTTCAGCAGGGCGTTGACTGGCGCCATCCGCTTCGGCAGCAGCACCTCCCCGGACGCGCTGCCGAGACCGGCCAGCTGCAGCAACCCGTTGAAGGCCTCTTCATCCAAGGCGTTCGGATCGATGCTGGCAGCAGCGGCGGCCAGCTCGGGGGCCACGCTGACCGGGCCGGCCCGGACTGCGGCGCCGACCGATCCGGCCAGGGCCTCGAGGAAGGCCTCGATCCGCGGGCAGGTCGCCGCGCTCAACGACAAATGGAGGGTGGCCGGGAAGGGGCCGAACTCCATCTGGGGCTGGGCATACCAGCCGCGCTCCAGCAGCTCGTCGCAGACCGTGAAGATATCGCAGTGATCATCGCTCGCCACGACGACCAGGCTGCTGTCCGGCTGTACCAGCACCCGGAGATGATCAAGGCCGGCAATGCCCGTCACCAGCTCAGCGACGCCGCGCTGCACCGTCTGGCCCAACCGGGCATAGCCGTCTCGACCGATGGCCCTGGTCACGGCCCAGGCCGCGGCCAGCGGACCGCCGGACTTGGTGGACTGGGTGGTGGCATTGAGCATGGTGTAGCCGGGCCAGGCGGCGCTGGCGAAGAACTGCGGCCGGCGGAGCTCCGGCGTACGGTGCAACAGGATGGATGCACCCTTGGGCGTGTAGGCGTACTTGTGCAGGTCAACCGAGATGCTGGTCACCCCCGGCACCGAGAAGTCCCATCGTTCCAATGGTTGACCGGCAGGGGTCTGGCCGGCGAAGAACGGCAGCAGCCAACCGCCGATGCAGGCGTCGACGTGGCAGCGGACCCGGCGCTCCGCGGCCCCGGCCGCGATCGCGCCCACCGGATCGATCACGCCATGGGCATAGGACGGCGCCGAGGCCACCACCAACACGGTCTCGTCGGTGATGGCTGCGGTCATCGTGGCAGCGTCGGCTCGACCGGTGGCCGGGTCAACATTGACGAAGACAGGTTCTACGCCGAAGTAGTGGGCCGCCTTATGGAAGGAGGCATGGGCCGAGGTCGGCAGGATCATCTTCGGCTCGGTGATGTCGGGCCGCGAGTCCCGCGCGGTCAGCACCGTCAGCAACAAGGACTCGGTGCCGCCGGAGGTCACCGAGCCCACCGTGGTCTTCGGTCCCTCCACCAAGCCGGCGGCCATGCCGACCAGGTCGTTCTCCATCTGCAGTAGCGAGGGAAAGGCCGTCGGATCCAGCGCGTTGGAGGAGGCATACATGGCCAGCGCCTCCCGGCCGAGAGCGTCGGCCTCGGCCAGCCCGGAGTCGTACACATAGGCCAGCGTGGTGCCGCCATGGCTGGGCAGATCATGCTCGTGAAGTGCAATCAAGGCTGCGCGGATCTCATCGGTGTTGCGGATCTCATCGGTGTTCATGGCATCACCTTAGAGTCGACCTGCTCCCCGGTCAGCCGATAGCCGCGCAGGGCCAGCAGGCTGATGGCAAACAGGACGGCCGGCAGCACCGAAAAGCCCCACCGGATCGCGGTCACCGCTGACGTCGGTTGGACAATGGTCCCGCCGGTCGAGGAGAGGTAGCCGCCCGAGGCCAGCACCAGCGCAAAGATGGCCGGACCCAACGCCAGGCCGAGGGTCTCGCCGGCGGTCCAGACCCCGGTGAAGAGCCCAATCCGGTTCTGCCCGCTGCGCCGGGCATCGGTGGCGGCCACGTCGGGCAGCATCGCCAGCGGAAACAGCTGCGCCCCGGCATAGCCGACCCCGACAACCGCGGTCGAGAGATAGACGATGATCACCGGCGCCACACTGGCCAGCAGCAACGTAGCCGCACCGATGATCAGCAACAGCGTGGAGAGCAGGTAGCCGGCCTTCTTGCCGATCCGGTCCGACACCTTGCTCCACAGCGGTGTGACCAGCAGTGCGGGCCCGACAAAGCAGGCAAACAGGATCGACCCGGCCGCTGGCCGGTTCAGCACCTGGCGGGCCACGTAGTCGACTCCGGCGAGCATCGCGCCGACCCCCAGCGCCTGGATGACGAAGGTGGCCAGCAGGGCCCGGAAGTTGGCGACCCTGGTCACCAGCGCCAGCTGCGTCCGCAGGGTTCCGGCGGTGACCCGGACTCGGACTACTGGTGCAGATCTGGTGCCGAAATAGCTGCCGAGCACCCCGAGCAGGATCAGCGCGGCGACAAAGAGGGCCATCACGCGATAACCGGCCGCCCCGCCGATCCGGTCGCGGATCAGTGGAGCCGTGGCGCCGCTGGCCAGGATGGCGAGAGCAAGAATGGCCACCCGCCAGGTCATCAACCGGGTGCGGTCGGCGTAGTTGTCGGTGAGCTCGGCCGGCATGGCCACGTACGGCACCTGGAAGAAGGAGTAGGCGGTGGCGCAGGCCAGGAAGATCACCACCACCCAGAGCGAGGCCAGCCAGCCGGGGGAGTGTGGGCCACTGAAGAGCAGCGCGAAGCCGATGGAGAGCCCCACCCCGCCCCAGAGCAGGTACGGTCGGCGGGTCCCGGTGCGGGCAGCTGACCGGTCACTGAGCCGGCCGCTGATCGGGTTCAGGATGACATCCCAGGCCTTGGGCCCGAAGACGATCAGGCCGGCCAGCACCGAGGCGATGCCGAGCGAGTCGGTGAGGTACGGCAACAGCAGCAGTCCCGGCACGGTCCCGAAGGCGCCGGTGGCCACACTGCCGAATCCGTACCCGGCGGCCAGCTTCTGCGGTAGTGGTTCGCTCGTGCTCACGTCCCCCATCATGGCGGATGCTGCTCCGTCAGGCGCGCAGTGCGTTCGCCTGCTCGCTGACGGCGTGCCGCAGCGGCTCACCGAGGACGAAACGGTGGACCTCCTCGGCCACCAAGGTGCCCAGCCGCGCGCATTCGTTGCCCAGAGCGCCGGCGATGTGCGGGGTGAGCACTACGTTATCGAGGGTGTACAGCGCCGAGCCCGGCAGCGGTGGTTCGGGCCAGGTGACGTCGAGCACCGCGGTCAGATCATCCCGCTGTCGCAGGACGTCGACGAGCTCGGCCTCATTGACGATGGCTCCTCTGGCCGTGTTGATCATGGTGGCGCCAGTGGGCAGCAGCCGAACCAGCCGTCCGTCGACCATTCCGGTAGTGGCCGGCAGCAGTGGGGTGTGAATACTCAGCACCTGGGAGCGCCGGAACAGCTCCTCGATCCCCACCATCGTGATGCCAAGATCCGCGGCGGCTCCGGCGTCGACGTACGGATCGTGGGCGATCACCGAGACGTCGTGGCGGGAGAGCAACCGCACCACCAGTCGCCCGATCGCACCGAGCGACAGTAGCCCGACGGTGGCACCGAAGGCGCCGGTCACCCTCGGCTGGCTCGGATAGCCGCCGGTGCGGTGAATCTCCCGGCTGAGCCGGTGCGCACCCTTCAGGCCGAGCAGGATCTGGGCCAGCGCGAACTCGGCCACCGGGGTTGCGTTCGCGGCGGCTGCCGAGACGATCGGGATCCTTTCGCCCCAGAACTCGTCGGTCACCATGGTCCGGATCGAACCGGCCGCATGGAAGACGCCGCGCAGCCGTGGAGCGGCGGCGAGAAGGCTGCGATCAAGCACCGGCGCGCCCCAGCCGGTGAGCAGCACCTCGACGCCGGTCAGGCGGCCAGGGTGATGGGCGATCTCTTCGGCGGTACGGAAGGAGCCGTCCAGCTCCAGGTCGGCTGCCAGCCGGTCCAGCACGGTAGCCGGGTAGACGTCGTCGCGAGTCCGCTCTTCCATGATGATCATGGCGTGTGTCACTATTTCTCGCGTTCTGCTGGCAATTGGTGCGCTTCGGCCGGTTCGCGGGTCATTTCTCGCGTTCTGGCGGCAACTGGTGTTGGGTGATCAACTGTCGCCGACCAACCGCTCCTCGACCCGCTGGACCTTTCCCTGCAGCTGCCCGGTGTACCCGGGCCGGAGATCGGCCTTCAGGACGAGGGAGACCCGCGGGCTGGACGCCGCAACAGCATCACAGGCTTGTTTGACCACAGCCATGCACTCATCCCAGTCACCTTCGATGGTGGTGAACATGGACGTGGTCTCGTTGGGCAGGCCGGATTCGCGGACAATCCGAATGGCGTCGGTGACGGCTTTGCTGACCGAGCCGTGGTCGGACTCGCTGGCGGCAGGGGCGATGGAAAAGGCGAAGAGCATGTCACCACTCTAGAACGCATCCAGCTGGCCGGGATGACGGATCAGGCCTCAGCCGGGTTGCGGGCACGCAGTAACGGGTGTACCTACCATTTGGATCCGCGAATGCTGAGATAGCATCTCCTTCATGCCGAAGATACGGATCAAGGATGCTGCCGCTTTCCTCAGCGTAAGCGATGACACCGTCCGCCGCTGGATTGATCAGGGAGTGCTGCCGGTCGAGACCGATGAGAGCAATCGCAAGGTGATCGACGGATATGCGCTGGCGACCTTCGCCCGGGAGCAGGCGGAGCCGATGCACGACCCGTCGCTGGTCGGGCGGTCGGCCCGGAACCGCTTCGTCGGCCTGGTGACCAACATCATCCAGGACAAGGTGATGGCACAGGTCGAGATGCAGTGTGGCCCGTACCGGGTGGTCTCCCTGCTGTCCAGCGAGGCCGTACGCGATCTTGGGCTCGAGCTCGGTTCCGTCGCGGTCGCCGTCGTCAAGTCGACAACGGTGATCATCGAAACCCCCACCAACGGATCAGCTCAGGGAGCATCGTGAAACGCGTCTCGGCTGTCGTTACCGCACTCATTCTTCTGGTCTCCTTTAGTGGATGCGGGTCCGGTGCCAAGGCGGCCGGCGCGGAAAGCACCAAGCCGCAGACCCTCACCGTGTTCGCGGCCGCGTCCCTGAAGCAGACCTTCACCGAGCTGGGAAGCAAATTTGAGCAGTCACATCACGGTGTGACGGTGCAGTTCTCCTTCGCCGGCTCGTCCGATCTAGTCACCCAGATCCAGTCCGGTGCGCCGGCCGATGTCTTCGCCTCTGCCGACCTGAAGAACATGGATAAGGCCGTGCACGACAACCTGATGCAAGGCCAGCCGGTGCCGTTCGCGACGAATACCCTGATGATCGCCGTCCCGCCAGACAATCCCGCCTCGATCTCGTCCTTCAACGACCTGACGAAGCCCAACATCAAGCTGGTGATCTGCGCCGCCGAGGTGCCGTGCGGGTCCGCAACGCAAAAGGTCGCCAAGGCCGCCGGTGTCACGCTGAAACCAGTCAGCGAGGAGTCCTCGGTCACCGACGTGCTGAACAAGGTGACCACCGGTGAAGCCGATGCCGGTCTGGTTTACGTCACCGACGTGAAGGGTGTGGGCGGCGGCAAGGTCAGAGGCGTCGCCTTTCCCGAGTCGAGGAAGGCCGTCAACTCCTATCCCATCGCTCCTTTGGCCGACAGCAAGAACAAGTTGCTGGCCGATGAGTTCGTGTCGCTGGTCTCGGGTGCCGAGGGGCA
>JBBSQO010000045.1:0-9148 GCA_038244025.1 Propionibacteriales bacterium | reverse complement strand
CAGCGGCATCGCGGCTATCAGCAAGCGGTCGTGGATCACGATCTCAGGCTGGACCCGGCATTGGCCCCCGACTCGATGGCAGAGGTCGCTGAGGCGAAGTCAACGACCATCGCGCTGCTGGGACTGCCGCAGCCACCAACCGCCATCTTCGCCGCGAATGCGAGAGCAGGCATCGGGGTCGTTGATGTGTTGCAGAGGCTGGGTCGCACCGACGTCGCACTCATCTCGTTCGGGGACTTCTCACTGGCCGGAGTGCTCAAGCCCGGCGTGACCTGTATTGACCAGGATCCCGATCGGATCGGCAATGCGGCGATTGAGCGTCTTCTGCGACTGGTGGAGACGCCCGAGACCCCACCGAGGAACATTCTGGTTGGGACTGAGCTGTTGAGACGCGGCTCGGGAGAGCTCCGGCCCTGCCCCGCTCGAAAGGAGATCGTGCTGTGAGACCTGCAAAACTGGCGCCCAACCTGATCGACCACTTCTACCGCGGTGGGGACCGCATTGCGGCGCTCCGCGGCATCCAGACCTCGTCGGACCGGCAACCGGAAGAGTGGCTGGCAGCGACGGTGTGCCGCGCCGGTGAGGAAGCGGTCGGACTTTCGCGCACCACCTCGGGTGAGTTGCTGCGCGATCTTGTCGCCCAAGACCAGGAAGCCTGGATCGGTCCGGCCCACGGCGCCGCGCGCGATCAGTCCGATGTCGGCATCCTCTTCAAGCTGCTGGACGCCCGGCAGCGGCTGCCCGTACACGTGCACCCCGACCGTTCGTTCGCACGGAAGCACCTCAACTGCCCGTACGGAAAGACCGAGTCCTGGCTGGTACTCCACACCGAGCCGGGCGGGGCTGTGTACCTCGGCTGGAACGTCGAGGTGGAGGCAGCCGAGCTTGCTCTCCGGCGTGAGGCCCAGGACAGCGAATGGATGCTGAAAAGGATGAACAAGGTGGAGGTCGAGCCAGGGATGGGCATCTTCGTGCCCGCTGGCACCATCCACTCCATTGGCGAAGGGGTCTTCGTCGCCGAGGTCCAGGAGCCCACCGATTTCTCGATCCTGCTGGAGTGGTCGATCACCACCTCGACCCGTGATGAGTCACATCTGGGCATCGGCTTCGATCTGGCCATGCAGGCGGCCTCCAACCAGCAGCTGCCGCCGTCCGCCATTGACCAACTGGTCCAGCGCAACCGGCTGACCGCCCGATCAGGCGAGGCCCGGAGCCTGTTGCCGGCCGCGGCCGACCCCTTCTTTACCCTGCGGCTAGCCGCACCGGCCGACGGATCCGGCAGCCGGATCGAGGCCGGGTTCGCCATCGTGCTCGCCCTGTCGGGCTCGGGTTCGCTGGTGGGCAAGGAAGACACGGTTCCGGTCGCTGCCGGTGAGGTGCTGGCTATTCCGTACGCGTTCGGCAACTGGCAGCTGGTTGGCGACCTCCAGCTGCTGATCGGCGGCCCCGGCGTCGGCTGGCCGGCGAACCTTAACAGTGGACAGCAATGACACTCCAGGGCGTGGCCGGGCTTGATATTGGCAGCACCAGCATCAAGCTCCTGGTGACGTCCATGGACGGGCAGGAACTCCTGGTCGAGCACGTCGCCACGCCCTGGGCAACCTCACACGGGCAGACAGAAATGTCGGCCGACGATGCGCTCCGGGTCATCTTCGAGCTCTTCTGCCGCACAGATTCCGCGCTACAGAGCCGGTACGGCAATTACGGCATCGCCGGCATCGGCGTCTCCGGGATGGCCGAGGCCGGCGTCCTCCTCGACCATTCAGATTCTCCGGTCACACCGGTCATTGCCTGGTTCGACCCACGCGGTCGGCAAGAGATGCAGGCATCACCGCAGTCATTCCGTGCCGAGTTCCCTGGTAGAACCGGGCTGCCGGTAGGCCCGACCGCCACCATTGCCAAGCTGCTCCACCTCAAAGCCGGCGGACTCACCCTCGCACCACACCGCTGGCTCAACCTCCCCGAGTTCGTCGTCCACAAACTTGGCGGCGACGCCGTGTCGGAGTACTCGCTGGCATCGCGCACCGGACTGCTCGACCAGGACACCGGGCAACCATGGCAGCGCGCACTCGACCTGCTGGACGTTCCGACAGCATTTCTCCCTGGCGCTGCCACTGCCGGGGACCCGGTCGGTACGGCGAGGCACCTCCAGTTGCCGCAGGCGTTCCGTGGGGCCATCCTGACGGTCGCCGGTCACGATCACCTGGTCTCCGCGGTGGCGGCAGGCGCCACCAGTAGCGAGCAGGTCTATGACTCGATGGGCACCGCCGAGGCGTTGGTACGCATCCTGGATGGTCCGCTGCCCGGTGATGCGCGTGCCCGGCTCGCCGCGACCGGCATCAATGCGCTGCGACACGTGGTACCGGGCAAATATGTGTTACTCGCCAGCACCAGGTCCGGCCTGCTGATGCGCAGGGTGCTGCACCTGCTCGGCATCTCCGATCCGGCCGGCCGATCAGCGATCGACTCCCAGACGATGGCCCTGCCCGACAATGACGCTGCAGGGCCCGGCTGCATCGAGGTGAGCGGCGCACGCAACGACGACGGGATGCTGCGGATACGGGTCAATGGCGACAACATATCACCGGCGCAGCTCTTTGCCGCCACGCTCGCGCACGGCAACAAGGTCTGTGCCGAGCTGATCGAGGTGATGGACCGCGAGGTTCCCCCGGCGGTCTCTGCGCTGCTCACCGGCGGGTGGGCGCAGCTGCAGAGTGTCAGGCGGGCGCGACAGCTCGTCCTCCCGATGATGTCGCACTCACAGCGAAGCGAGGATACAGCGTTCGGCGCTGCGCTGTTTGCCGCCTTCGCGACGAGCCAGGACAGTGCTGAACCTTTCTCAGACTTCGCCGCAAGATTCGGTGACAAACCCACGGAGATGACACCCCAGCACACCCTCAGCGGTCATCACTGGCCAGTGACAGAAGGGAACTGACGATGGCTGTTGCAGTACTGGAAGCGAAAGGGCTGTCCCGTATGTTTGGGCAGGTACGAGCCCTGGACAACGCAGACTTCGACATCTATCCGGGCGAAGTTGTCGCCCTGATCGGCGACAACGGTGCCGGAAAGTCGACGTTGGTCAAGGCACTCTCCGGCAACCTCGCCATGGACAGTGGCGAGATCTTGTTTGACGGGAAGCCGGTGGAGCTGTCGAGCCCGACACAGGCCAGTGCGATGGGCATCGAGACGGTGTACCAGGACCTCGCACTCGCCCCACATCTTGACCCGGCACAGAACATGTACCTGGGTCGCGAAATTATGCAGGACGGGATCCGTGGGTTCCTCGGGTTCATGAAGAACAAGCTGATGCGGGAGAACTCCCGCAAG
This sequence comes from Propionibacteriales bacterium, assembly GCA_038244025.1. GTDB lineage: Bacteria > Actinomycetota > Actinomycetes > Propionibacteriales > Propionibacteriaceae > Microlunatus. The sequence continues at coordinate 5,821 of JBBSQO010000045.1, read as the reverse complement.
GCGTTCGATGATCTCGGTGCAACGGTGCGCTCACTGACCTCACCGGTGGGCAGCATGTCCGGCGGTCAGCGCCAGGCCATCGCCATCGCCCGAGCGGTTGCCTGGGCCAACCGGGTGGTGTTCCTCGACGAACCGACCGCCGCACTGGGGGTGCGCCAGACGGCAAACGTGCTGGAGACCATCCGCAAGGTGCGTGACCAGGGCGTCGCCGTGGTGTTCATCAGCCACTCCATGCCGCACGTCATGGAGGTCGCTGACCGGGTCCAGGTCATTCGGCTGGGAACCCGCGTGGCCACGCTCGACAAGGCCCAGACATCGATGGAAGAGCTGGTCGGCCTGATGACCGGCGCGAGCACCAAGGACGCAGCATGAGCATCGTGCCGAAGCCGGACCAAGACGTGTCAGCTGGCGCCGAGTCACTGCAGCCCAGTGGACCGGTCGAGGGAAAGGATGCTGGGCCGATCAAGTCACTGATACGGGCTCAGGCGTTCCAGATCCTGCTGGTGCTGGTCGCCATCGTCATCATCTTCAGCGCCCTGGCACCCAACCATTTCGCTCAGCTGTCCAACCTGCGGCTGATCGTTCAGAATGCGTCAATCCTTGCCATTCTGGGCGTCGGAATGACGTTTGTGATCATTACGGCCGGTATCGACTTGTCGGTCGGCTCGATCCTGGTCTTCTCCGGTGTAGTCTCCGCCATGGTGATGCGTGCCCTCGGCGGTGACGGATGGGGAGTGGCATCGGTGGGCATCGTGGTGGCCATCGTGAGTGGGCTGGTGTGGGGAATCGTCAACGGTGTGCTGGCGACCAAGGCGAGAGTGCCGCCGTTGATCGCAACACTGGGAACGCTGGGAATGGCCCTCGGGCTAGCTCAGATCCTCACCGGCGGCATCGACATCCGGGAGTCGCCTGCCGTGCTGAGCAATGTGATCGGCTACGGCAATATCTTCGACAAGGTGCCGGTGCTCTCCGTTATCGCCCTGATCATCGTTGTCCTCGGCGCCATCCTGCTGCACTACACCCGGTTTGGTCGCTACACCTTCGCGGTCGGTTCGAGCGAGGAGGCCGCGCGCCGGGTCGGCGTCAAGGTCGACCGGCACCTGATCAAGGTATACGCTCTCGCGGGCGCACTCTCCGGCCTCGCCGGCATCCTGTCGCTGGCGCAGTTCAGCACCACGGCCATTTCCGGCCAGTCCACCACCAACCTGAACGTCATCGCTGCGGTGGTGATCGGTGGCACCTCGCTCTTCGGTGGCATCGGCACCATCTTCGGAACGGTGGTTGGGCTCTTCATCCCTGCTGTCCTTCAGAACGGCTTCGTGATCATCGGCGTGCAGCCGTTCTGGCAGCAGGTGGCCGTCGGTGCCGTGCTCATCGCCGCCGTCTACATAGACCAGGCGCGGCGGGCAGCAGCACTCCGCGGCGGCGGTGGGTCCATGAACCTCTGGCGAACACTCGTCAGCAGAAAACGCACGTAACAACAATCACCAAGGAAAAGGAGTCAGCATCATGAAGTGGAACAAGACAGCCCTCCGGGTCGCCGTCGTCACCGCAACAGTCGGGCTTGCCCTCAGCGCCTGCTCGAGCGGGTCCAAGCCGGCCGACACTAACAGTGCGGGCACCAGCGATGTGAAGATCGCCTTCGTTCCCGGTGTGACCGGGGACGAGTTCTATATCTCGATGCAGTGCGGGATCGAGGCCGCGGCAAAGGCAGCCGGCGCCACGGTGAGCGTTCAGGGGCCGGAGAAGTTTGATCCCACCTTGCAGAAGCCGATCGTCGACTCGGTGGTCGCATCGAAACCGGATGCGCTGCTGGTCGCACCCACTGACGTCTCGGCAATGCAGGCGCCGTTGAAGGCCGCGTCCGATGCGGGGATCAAGGTGGTGCTGGTCGATACCACCCTCAAGGATCCATCCTTCGCGGTGTCACAGATCTCCTCCGACAACAAGGGTGGCGGCAAAGCGGCCTTCGAGGCCATCAAGGAGCAGAAGCCTGACGGCGGCAAGGTACTGATCATCTCGGTCGACCCTGGAATCTCTACTACCGATGCGCGTGCGGCCGGGTTCGAGGAGGCAGCGAAGGCTGATCCCAAGTTCACCTCCCTCGGTGTCCAGTACAGCCACAACGAGCCGGCGACAGCCGCACAGCTAGTGACGGCAGCCCTGCAGAAGGACCCCGACATTGTGGGGATCTTCGCGGCGAACATCTTTGCCGCCGAGGGAACCGCGACCGGTGCGAAGCAGGCCGGCAAGAGCCACTCAGTGACGATCGTCGGGTTCGACGCGGGGCCCGCACAGGTCAAGCAGCTCAAGGCGGGGACCGTGCAGGCGCTGGTGGCCCAGGATCCGGCCACGATCGGCAAGGATGGCGTGGCGCAGGCTCTGGCCGCGATCAAGGGTGGAGCAGTCAAGGACAAGATCCAGACCGGATCAACCGTTATCACCAAGGACAACCTCAACGGTAAGGAGGGCAAGGCGATCTACAAGTCCTCCTGCTAAGTCCCGAAAAGCCACAGACCGGAAGAAGAACAAGGAATGATCAGCTATCGTCTTAATCGGCTCTTCAACCCCACCTCTGGCAGATTTCTGGACGTGGCCATCGATCATGGGTTCTTCGGTGAGCACTCCTTCCTGGAAGGGATCGAAGACATCGAACACTCTATCCGGACATTGGCAGCCGCCAGACCTGATGCCATCCAGCTGACGCCGGGCCAGGCACCGGTCCTGCAACGGCTGCCGCAGCGGGACAAACCGGCCCTGATCCTGCGGGCCGATGTCGCCAATGTCTACGGCAAGGAGTTGGACGACCACATCTTCAGCGTCCACTTCCCGGACGTCGTGGAGCAGGCGATCAGGCTGGACGCCGTCTGCGTGGTGGCCAACCTGCTGCAGCTGCCCGGCCGACCCGCGGTGCGTGAGCAGTGCATCCGGACGATCATGGACATTCGCGCCCAAGCAGCAAGATATGACCTGCCGCTGATGGTCGAACCGCTGGTCATGCGGGACAACGCCGAGGCCGGTGGATACCTGGTGGATGGTGACACGGCCAAGATCGTCGCCCTGGTCCGGCAGGCAAAAGAGCTCGGCGCTGACCTGATCAAGGCCGATCCGACAGATGATGTTGACGCCTACCACCAGGTGATCACTGCCGCCGGGGACGTACCTGTGCTGGTCCGCGGCGGTGGTCGGACCAGCGATAAGGTCATCCTCGAACGTACGTATCGCCTGCTGCAACAGGGTGCGCGGGGCATGGTCTACGGCCGCAACATCATCCAGCACCGCGATCCGGCCGGCATCACCGCCGCGTTGATGGGCCTGCTGCACGAGGGTCTTTCGGTGTCGGACGCGTCGCAGCGCATTGGCCAGGCAGCGTGATGACCGCGGGCCTGGACCCTGGGCCAGGGCGGGTCGTCAACGTCGGGATCATCGGCGGGGGGCTGATGGGTCGTGAGATAGCCGCGGCCCTGCGGCGATGGCCGGCGCTGATCGACCACCCGGTTCGTCCCCGGCTGACGGCCGTTGCCGATATCAACCCGCGGGCGCTCGAGTGGTTCAAGCGAATTGACACCGTACAGACGCTGGTCACCGACTATCGTGACCTGCTGGCCGATCCCCAGCTGGACGTTGTCTACATTGCGGTGCGCCATGACCTGCATGAACGGATGTATGTGGATACCATTCGTGCCGGGAAGGACCTGCTCGCCGAGAAACCGTTCGGCATCGACTCGGTCGCCGCTGACGCGATCATCGAGGTGATCAACGAGCGGCCGGATGTGTTCGTCCGGGTCTCCAGCGAGATCCCGTTCTTCCCAGGCGCCCAGGCCGCAGTGAACTTCATCCGTTCCGGCGCGGTCGGCCGCATTATCGAGGTGCACAGCTCGTTCCTGCACTCCAGCGACTATGACCTTGACAAACCACTCAACTGGAAGAGACAGCAGCGGTTCAACGGTCGGGCCGGGGTGATGAACGACCTCGGCCTGCATGCCTGGCATCTGCCGCTCCGATTAGGCTGGCGGCCGGATCATCTCTATGCGGTCCTGCAGAACCTCGTCCCCTTCCGACCCGGGCCGGGGGGCGAGCAGCTGCCTTGCGACACCTACGAGAATGCGCGGGTACTGGCGACCGTCCGGTACCAGAACTATGAGTTCCCGCTGACCGTCGACACTGCGCGGATTGCCCCCGGGGAGAAGAACACCTGGGCGCTGACGGTGACCGGACTGGATGGTGCGGTGAGCTTCTCGACCAAACAGCCCAAGACGCTGCGGGTATTGACCCGGGAGCCGCAACCCGCCTTGGGCCCGGCCATCGCCGCTGAGCAGCGCTGGCAGTCAATGGATGTGGGCAGCCAGTCGGTCTGGCCAACGGTCACCGGCGGCATCTTCGAGACCGGCTTTTCGGACTCCGTCCTGCAGATGTGGGCATCCTTTCTGGCCGAGCGCGAGGGCGCGCTCGGCCATGATTTCGGCTGCGTCACCCCAACTGAGGCCTGGACAACGCATCGCATCTACGAGGCCGCGCTCAGCTCACACGAACGTCAGACAGTTGAGGAACCTCGCTACTCCTAGCCCGCGCTGCGCGGGACCTGACCTGCCCAAACAGATGTGAGATGAGGAGCACGATATGAAGGCAGTTCTCTACGACTCCGCACGGGACTTCTCGGTACGCGAGGTCCCAACGCCCAAGGCCGGCGCCGGCGAGGTGCTGATCGAGGTGATCCAAACCGGTGTCTGCGGCACCGATCTGCACATTCACGAGGGTGAGTTCTTCGCCGAGTTTCCACTCACTCCAGGACATGAGGTCGTCGGCACGGTTGCCGAAACCGGCGCCGGGGTGAGCGAGTTTGCCATCGGCGAGCGCGTCAGCGTCAACCCGAACATCAGCTGTGGGAGGTGCCATCCGTGCCGGACCGGACGGCCGCTGCTCTGCGGAGCCTTGACGGGCCTGGGAACCAACCGGGCCGGCGCCTTCGCCGAGTACCTGACCGCACCGGTCGACCACTGTTACGCCGTTGACGGTCTGCCGGACGATACGGCCGTCTTCTGCGAACCCACCGCCTGCGCCATCCACGGTCTGGAGGTGCTGCGGGTGCGGCCGGGCAGCACGGCGCTCGTGTTCGGAGCCGGGCCAACGGGACTGCTGTTGTCCCAGCTCCTGGTCACCGGCGGTGCTGCGCGGGTGACGGTCGGCGCGTCGTCGGCATTCAAGCTGGACCGCGCTCGCGCACTGGGCATTGACGACACCTACCTGATGGACCGCCGCCAGCTCGACCAGACCGTGCGGGTGCTGATGGAACGCTCGGGCGGTGAGGGCTATGACATCGTCGTCGACGCGACCGGGTCCGCCGCCATCAGTGAGCAGACGGTCGGCCTGACCCGCAGCGGCGGTACCGCCTTGTTCTATGGAGTCACGTCCGCTGAGGATCGCGTCAGCCTGAGTCCCTATGACATCTTTCGGCGAGAGATCACGGTCAGGGGCTCCTTCGCGGCGATTTCATCCTTTACCGCCGCGATCCAGGCGCTGCGCGGCGGGCGAGCCCGTACCGATGGCCTCATCACCCACCGCTACGCGCTGGATGAATATGGCCAGGCGCTCGATGCCTTGCGCAAGGACCGTACCGTGCACAAGATCATCATCGTGCCGTGATCATGACAGAGCTGAACAACTCCACCGTGGCTGACCTGCCCGATGACGTCCGGGTTTCTTCGTACGACCTCGACGCCGCCCTCGACCTCCGATAAGAGTCCCGCCCGCTCGAAGAACGCCGACGGGGAGATGAGGCGATGCGGACTCCGGTTCTCCGACCTCGACCGCCCGAAGGGCT
>JBBSQO010000044.1:0-9253 GCA_038244025.1 Propionibacteriales bacterium | reverse complement strand
TCTGAGTCACCGTCGATGATGGTGTTCTCCGCGTCGAAGATCTCCGCGATCCGGTCGGCGGCGGTCATCGCCTCCTGCGACTGGGACAGCAGGAAGCCAAGGGCGGCGACCGGCCAGACCAGCGACAGCATCAAGGTAATGAAGGCGACGAGGGTGCCGAGGGTGAGTTTCTGGTGCCCGGCCGCGACCGCCCCCAGGCCGAGGACGATGATCAAGGTCACCGATGGGATGACCTCCAGGAAGGTCCAGAACTTCGAGGCAAGCCGAACGCGTTCCATCGAGGTGTCGAAGAGCCGCCGGCTGCGGGCGTCGAACTTTTCGAAGACGTGCCGGCCGCGACCAAAGGCCTTGATCACCCGCAGCCCATGTGCGCCCTCTTCGACCGATGAGGCGACGTCACCGGTCTCGTCCTGGATCTTTCGCGACAGCCGGGTGTACTCCCGCTCGATCCGCAGGCACAAGATGGTGACCGGCGCTGTGGAGGCCAGCACGATCAGCCCGAGCGGCCAGTACATGTGGATCAAGAGCGCGGTGACGACGATGATCTGGGCGATGTTCATCAAGATGAACAACAAACCGAAGCCGAGGAAACGCCGGACCGTCGAGAGGTCGTTCATGATCCGCGACAGCAGCTGGCCGGACTGCCACTTCCCATGGAAGGACATCGGGAGTCGCTGCAGCTTGGCGTACAGGTCGGTACGGATTCCGTACTCGGTGCCCAGAGTCGCCCGGGCCACAATCCAGCGACGACCAAAGACCAACAGCGCTTCACCGATGCCGAGGGCGAGCGCGAAGGCGCCCAGGGCGTAAAGGCCGGGTCGGTCAGCGTCGGCGATCGGGCCGTCAATGACGGCCCTGGTGATCAGCGGTACGGCAATGCTGGCGCCGATCCCGAGCGCGGCGAACACCACCATCGCGATGAACCGCCACTTGTACGGGTACAGATAGGTGCGAAAGCGCCAGAGCGCCGAGCTTGAGCGCCGCTTACGTGGTGAGCCGTCTCGCCTGACGCTCAGCGGAGCAATCACCGGTGAATGGTCCAGCGCACCCACGGTGTGGTGATGTGCCCCAGTGGGCAGCGACGTGTCTTCAACACGAGCCGACAGGTCGGCAGACATAACGGGAGATCCTCTTAAGACAGAAATTGGCGCCGGGCACGCTGGACAGTTATCCACTATCCAACCTCAAGCCCGGTTGAGGTCAAATCATTAATGCAACTTTGTAATCATAGTCATTCGCCGCCGTCGAAGACACTCAGCCGCCCCGTCGCAGACACTCAGTCGACTCGGCTAAGGCACTGGGCGCCGCCGAAGCCGATGACCTAGGCTGACAAGCCAGATGCGCCACGTTTCCAGCAGCGAATGAGGAGAGCCCGATGTCAGAAGAGATTAAGGGGTCACAGGAAGTCCAGGGGTCACAAAAGCTCAAGGGGGTACAACACGTCAAGGGTGTGATCGCCCGCAGCAAGGGAGCGCCGGTCGAGCTGGTCGACATCACGGTGCCTGACCCTGGACCCGGCGAAGCGGTTGTCAAGGTGCAGGCCTGCGGCGTCTGCCATACCGACGTGAACTACCGCAATGGAGAGATCGGCGACGACTTTCCGTACCTGCTCGGGCACGAGGCGGCCGGGGTGGTGGAGGCGGTCGGCGAGGGCGTTCGTGATCTTGAACCGGGCGACTACGTGATCCTGAACTGGCGCGCGGTCTGCGGCAGCTGCCGCGCCTGCCGGCGAGGACGGCCCTGGTACTGCTTCGCCACCTTCAATGCCGAACAGAAGATGACCCTGGCCGATGGCACCGAGCTCACCCCGGCGCTGGGCATCGGCGCCTTCATCGAGAAGACCCTGGTGGCCGCCGGGCAATGCACCAAGGTGGATCCGGCGGCCCGTCCAGCGGCGGCCGGTCTGCTTGGCTGTGGGATGATGGCCGGCCTGGGCGCGGCCATCAATACCGGAAATGTCGGCCGTGGCGACTCGGTGGCGGTGATCGGCTGTGGCGGGGTTGGCGCCGCGGCAGTCGCCGGCGCCCGACTGGCCGGTGCCAGCACGATCGTTGCCATTGATCTCGATGATCGCAAGCTGCAGACTGCCCGGTCGCTGGGAGCCACCGAGACCGTCAACTCCTCCACGACCGATCCGGTCGCGGCCATGCAGGAGCTGACTGGAGGGTTCGGACCCGACGTGGTGATCGATGCGGTCGGCCGGCCGGAGACCTGGCGGCAGGCCTTCTACGGCCGCGACCTGGCCGGCACCGTGGTTCTGGTGGGCGTACCGACACCGGAGATGAAGGTGCCGGAGCTGCCGCTGGTGGACGTATTCGGCCGTGGTGGAGCACTCAAGTCCAGCTGGTACGGCGACTGCCTGCCGGATCGGGACTTCCCGATGCTGGTTGATCTCTATCTGCAGGGCCGGCTGCCGTTGGATGCCTTCGTCACCGAGGAGATCGGAGTTGATGGTATCGAGGCCGCTTTTGAAAAAATGCACTCCGGCGATGTCCTCCGCTCGGTTGTGATCTTCGACGCGCGGCCAGGTGACCGGCCGGCGCCGGATCCACTGGCCCCGGGTGATCCACTGACCCCGGATGGTCCACTGACCCAGGCGGAGCCACCGAAGGGAGCATCAGCGTGACGGCCCGGATAGAGCATCGGGAGACTTCCGGCACGTTCTCCCTCGATGGCGAGACCTTCGACGTCGACAACAACGTCTGGGTGCTCGGAGATGATCTTGAGTGCGTGGTGATCGATGCGCCTCATGACGTCCAGACGATCATCACCCTGGTCGGTGAACGGCGAGTGATCGCCGTACTCTGCACCCACGGTCACGATGACCATGTCCGGTGCGCGCCGGCACTGGGCAGTGCAGTCGATGCGCCGGTACTGCTGCATCGGGATGACCTTCCGGTCTGGCACCTCACTCACCGGCAGAACCCGGACGGCTACCTCACCAATGGCCAGTGGATCCCGGTAGCCGGGACGGCGCTGCGGGTGATCCACACCCCGGGCCATGCTCCCGGGGCGGTCTGCTTCTACGCTGCTGATCTTGGTGTGGTGTTCACCGGCGACACCTTGTTCAACGGCGGTCCGGGTGCCACCGGTCGCAGCTACAGCGACTACGACACCATCGTGGCGAGCATCCGGGCCAAGCTGTTCACCCTGCCCGACGGCACCATCGTCAAGACTGGGCACGGCGACGACACCACCATCGGAGCGGAGAAGGCCAAGCTCGGCTGATCCACAGAAGCCACACTCGTCGGCCAGCTTGATGGCGGCTGGAATCACCTCGGCGATAACCGCGACTAGGTCTTGGCGTCGCACTACCCATGGCTACTATCTGCCGGCCGGCGCAGCCACCGCCGTACCGCCGATCGCGACCCAGCGCATTATTGACCTGTCGGCCCTGCACAATGTCGCCCTGCAAAGGTCAGCCTCCGGTCACCGGGATTGGGCGGCTCGTGGCACCATCGGACCATGATGACGATTCTGCGTTTCCTCGCCAGTGCCGCAGCGCTCGCCGTGGCGACGTTCGTGCTCAATGGCATCACCATAGATGCTGCCACCACGGAAAAGAAAATCGTTGTTCTGCTCTGTGTTGCGCTGATTTTTGGCCTCATCAACGCGGCCATCAAACCGATCTTCAGGTTTGTTACGTTCCCCCTGGTGCTGCTCACCTTGGGTCTGTTTCTGCTGGTCATCAACGCCCTGCTGCTGCTGCTCACCTCCTGGGTGGCGGGCCGCTTTGACCTGGGCTGGCAGGTGGACGGTTTCTGGACCGCGTTCCTCGGCTCGGTGATCATCTCGGTGGTCAGTTTCGTGATCGGCATCTTCCTGCCGGGCCGGGATCGTAAACGCCGTGCCTGACCCGATGTCCAAGCCACCTGCCCGCGAAAGGCTGGCGATGGACGAGTCTGCAATGTCGCGTGCGTTGCAGCGGGTACGAGAGCTGCAGTCGGATCTGGCAGGCTGACGGCATGCACATCCTGGTGGTTGACGATGATCAGGCCGTACGGGATTCGCTGGCCCGGTCGCTGCAGTACCACGGCTACGAGGTCACCACCGCAGTCGATGGCATCCAGGCACTGGCCCAGCTGGCGGCTAGACGACCGGATGCGGTGATCATGGACGTGATGATGCCGCGGCTGGACGGGCTGGAAGCGACCCGGAGTCTTCGGTCAGCCGGCAACGACGTACCGATCCTGGTGCTGACAGCCCGGGACGCCATCGGCGACCGGGTCGACGGTCTGGATGCCGGCGGCGATGACTACCTCTCCAAGCCCTTCGCACTAGATGAGCTGCTGGCCCGGCTGCGCGCCCTGGTCCGGCGCGCCGGCCCCGTAGCCGAGAGCGATGACCCCACCAGCCACAGCCTCTCCTTCAGCGATCTGACGCTCAACCCCCAGACCCGCGAGGTGCTACGTGGGTCTCGGTCCATTAGCCTGACCCGGACCGAGTTCACCCTGCTGGAAACCTTTCTGCTGCACCCTCGCCGGGTGCTGGAACGCAGCTGGCTGCTGAACGAGGTGTGGGGATTCGACTTCCCGACCACTGCCAACTCCCTGGAGGTATACATCGGCTATCTGCGCCGCAAGACCGAAGCAGAAGGCGAAGCGCGCCTCATCCATACCGTCCGGGGAGTGGGATATGTGCTGCGTGAGACGCCGCCCTAACTGGACCCGGCCCGATCCGACCCAGCCTAACCGGACCGGGCCGAGACCATGATCGAGTGGTTCGCCCGGCAACTGCGCGTCCTGCCGCTGCAGCGGCGGATCTCGTTCCTGGCAGCGATCGCGGTTGCGCTGGCGGTGGCCACCACCGGGATCGCCGGCTACGTCACCGCCCGTTACTCCCTCTATCACCAGCTGGACAGCGAGCTCACCGACGTGGCAAGCCTCGCCGCCGTCTCGGTGGCCGGAGACCTGCCGACGCTCGGCGGGTTGAACAGCAGCTCCCTGCACGCTGCCAATGTCACCGTCGTGGTGGTCCGCGCCGACGGCGCCATCTTTCGGGTGCCGGGCGAGCAGGTGCAGCTCCCGGCGGGCGAAGAAGAGCTGACTATTGCCAGGATGCATCAAGGGTCGGCCGCCCACAGCGCCTACGCCCCGGACGGCACCCAGTACCGCATCGTCGCCGTCCCGATCCCGAACCTGAAAAACTATGCTTTGGTGCTCGGCCGGGACCTGGAGCCCACCAACCGGATCCTCTCGGCCCTGTGGCTGGTGCTGATCCTGTCCGGTGTCTCCGGGGTGATCTGGGCTGGATTCATCGGCTCGGCAGTGGCTCGTTCCGGACTGGGACCGGTACGGCGGCTGACTGCGGCCGTGGAGCATGTCGCGGCTACCGATGAACTGGCCCCAATCAAGGTGACCGGCAAGGACGAGCTCTCCCGGCTGGCAATGTCGTTCAACCAGATGCTGGATTCCCTAGCCGTGTCCCGGGAACGCCAGCGACAGCTGATTGCCGATGCCGGTCATGAGCTGCGAACCCCGCTGACCAGCCTCCGGACGAACATCGAACTGCTGCTCTCCGATGCCAGATCCCAGATGTTGCCGGTCGATGCCCGGACCGAGATCCTCGCCGATGTGAATGCCCAGCTGGCCGAGTTCACCACCCTGATCCAGGACCTGGTCCAGCTGGCCCGGGAGGACTCCGTGGTTGCCTCCCCGGAGCCGATCGACTTCCGGACCGTGGTGACGAACGCCCTGGAACGCGCCCGGCGGCGAGGTCCGGGCATGGTCTTCGACGTCGAGCTGAACCCGTTGTACATCATCGGCGAGTTCGACACCTTGGAGCGCGCCATCACCAACCTGCTGGACAATGCGGTGAAGTGGAGCCCGCCGGGCGGCACCATCCGGGTCCATCTGGAAGGAGACCGGCTACGGATCTCCGATCAGGGACCCGGCATCGACGAGGCTGACCTGCCCTTCATCTTCGACCGGTTCTACCGCACCGACACCTCTCGGAACACACCCGGCACCGGGCTCGGACTGTCCATCGTCTCCCAGGCTGTCACCCGCCATGGCGGCTGGGTGAGGGCGGACCGCTCAGCCGAGGGAGGTGCCCAGTTCACCGTCTCGCTGCCTGGATCCACCACCCTGGCCGGACTTGCCGAGTCCGACCCCAGCCGTTTGCGCTGAGGAATGCCGAGCAGTTCCGCCGGCCTGCCGGCGACGTCCCTCGATTCTGCATGACATCCGTCCCATTTTGGCCCGACAGGCCGGATGACTGTCAGGAGTTTTGCGGTTGGCGCGTGACCAGCAGCCGCTCAGGAGCGACCACGGGTGGCATAAGGCGTATGTGTCGGCAGGGTCATCCGCGGACCCCGTCGAGCCGGTCGAACACCGGCCAGGCCCAACAGCAGCTGGACCCGGAACCGGTGGCCGCGATAGGGCTCCAGCAGCTCGCTGCAGGCGTCATCATCACACTGCTCACCGGTCAGGGCGAAACTGATCCACTTGCCCACGTGGTAGTCGCCGATGCTCCAGGCATCGGCGTCACCATGGGCTCGCTGCCGCACCTCCGCCGAGGTCCACGGTCCGATGCCGGGCAGCGAACGCAACGCCCGGTCGACGGCCGGCGGATCCAGCCGCTGGGTGCGTTCCAGCGCCGCAGCCCGGCCGGCTGCGCGGACCAGTGTCCGGCTGCGCCGCTCCTCCACCCCGGCGGCCAGAAAGGTCCAGCTGGGTACCCGCAGCCAGGCGCGCGGAGTTGGCGGCAGCCGCATGCCGGACGCCACCGACCGCGGGTCAGCGGCTGGCCCCGGGGCCGGTGCGCCGTACTCACGAACCAGTAGCCGCCAGGCACGGTAGGCCTCCTTGCCGGTGACCACCTGCTCGAGGCAGGCCGGCGCCAGTGCTTCGAAGACAGCGTCGGTGCGGCCGACCCGTACGTCGGGAAAACGGCGGTGGGCCTCGACCAGCACCCGATGCTGTGACAGCGGAACAAAACCTAGCGCGTCATCATCCACGCCGAACAGCAGCGGCAGCTGGTCAAGGGCCGCCTCGGCACCTTCCCCCCAGGCCTGGGCCTGCACAACCTCACCGCTGGCCCGAATCCGCAGCAGCACCGGCCAGCCAGCACCGAGGGTAGCCCGCCACCACTCAAGGCCTGCACCGCTACCGACGCGTCGATGGGTCGGGTCGCCGGCACCCCGGCGCAGACCGCCGAGGTAGTTATCCAGTCGAATGCTGCGGCCAAGGTGGAGCTGGCGTTGGTGCATGGTCAACGCGCTCTGACCCGGGACCAGTGGAGCTGATCAAGCCGCGGATCAACCCTGCCCGGATCAACCCCGTCCAGATCAACCCCGTCCAGATCAACCCTGTCCAGGACGAAGCCGCAATGGCTGAGGACCCGCTGGGAGGCAAGGTTGGATCGGTCGGTGTCGGCACTGATGGTCCTGGCACCCCCGGTCCAGGCGATGCCCAGGATCTGTCGGACGGCAGTGGTGGCGATACCGCGACCGCGCAGCTCCGGGACCACGTGGTAGCCGATCTCGACCCGGCCCCGATCATCGGGCGGACCGTGGAAACCGACGTCACCGATCACCAGCCGGTCGCGGATGATCTGATGGATGCCCCAGGTTCCGTTCCTCGGCTGTATCATCAACGCGGCAGCAAAGGTATCCGACGGCGGGTACTGCCGATGCCAGAGCATGCCCGGCTGGTCGCCATCAGCAAGCAATCGATTGACCTCAGCAAAGGGCATCAGCCGCAACACAAGCCCTGACACAGGCACTGCGTTGGCCGTACCTTTCCCCATCAAGTTCCTGCTTCCTCGATCACGTCCAACGCAAAGCCGACCCCGCTGGCTTCAGTCAACTCACAGCTGCGGTGCTCGCGGACCACGGCAACGACGTCGGCGAGGGTACGGCAGGACCGGTCGGCCTCCAGTAACCAGCGAGCCACCAGGCCCCTGGTTTTCTTGGCCTGATGGGACACCACGCTACGTCGGCCGGCACGTGCAGTGAAGACCCGAATGGACACCCGGTTCACGGCGAGATCGGCAGCGGGCTGCCAGGCTGCGGCATAGCTCGCTGACCGGCAGTCCACAATCGGGGCAGTCCGGCCGCCAGCCCTGGCCAATCCGGTCAGCACCGGATCCAGCACCTCCCGCCAGGCCCTGGCAACCGTGCCGACTCCGGGCAGGATGGTGGACATCGACAACCGGTAAGGCGGAATACGATCGGACGGTCGCAGCGGCCCCCACAGGGCGCTCTGGATCAGCACCACCTGCCGGGCGCGCCGCCGGGCTGTGGTCGACAGGGTGGCATGGCCGAGTGCGTGGTACAGCACCCCGGTGTAGGTGTCGATCGCTTGCCGGGTAGGTAGGTCGAGCAGTTTGGTATTGCGCTGCACGGCGGTGGCCAGACTGGTCCCAACACCCAGCACTTCGCATCCGTCCGGTCGGCCGCTGACCGCGATCAAGGCATCCAGCACGGCAACCCGGACGTCGGTCAGCTCCGGAAAGCTGAGATCACCCAGCGTGATGGCAGCCCCGCGCCTGGCTGGGGCAGCCTTGCCTTCCGATGGCGGCAGCAGGATCAGCATCAACGCTGCTTCGCCGGCGGCCACGGGTTCGGCCGGCAGCCGTCGAGACCCTTGGTCTGCTGCATCATCACCGGCGCCAGCTTTCCCTTGCCCGGGCAGCCAAGGTGGTCGTGACCGAGGGAATGCCCAACCTCGTGGTTGACCAGATAGCGGCGATAGTTGACGACATCCTTGCCGTAGTACGTCACCCCGTGCGCCCAGCGGTCGGCGTTCAAGATCACCTTGTCGCCCAGGCTGCAGGACACCTTGCCGTCGGTACGCAGCGGCAGGCACATCTTGTCCGTCGTCCCCGGGGTGGCAAGGTAGATCTCCAGCCCGGCTTTCCTCGACGACGGGACCAGCTCGAACCGAACCGTCCCGGCTCCCCGCCAGCTCCGTCGGTCGTTCAGGACGGCGGCCACAGTGCGGGCGGTGTCGTTGGAACGGAAGGGCAGCCCCTTCTCCACCCGGACGTGATACCGGATCAGCCGGCCCTTACGGACGGACGCCTTGCTACCCACCGTGGCGGTGAGGAACTTTCCCGGGCCATGAGCGGGAATCACCAGCGGCTTGGGGCTGACCGGCCGACGGATGGCCCTGGTGCTAGTCGCGGGTTTGGTGGCAGCGGCGGGTTTGGCTGCAGCGGCGGGCTTGCTAGCCGACGGCAGCCCGATGGCCGGCGTCCTCGATGTCCCGGCCGTGGGACTGGCCGAGGAGGACCCATCCAGACCGATCAC
>JBBSQO010000043.1:0-9260 GCA_038244025.1 Propionibacteriales bacterium | reverse complement strand
CGCCGAAGCGGATCTGGGCGACCGCCTCCGGACAGTGCTGGGCGATGCGGGCGACCGCGGACTCGACCGCCTGGACGAAGAAGTCCGGCCTGGCAACCGGGCGCGGCGGGCGTACGGGTCGGCCGGTGAGCGGATTCGGCATCGCCAGCGGGCCACGCAGGCCTCGCTGGTGGCGATCCCGCTGCCGGCTCGACATGGTAGGCACTCTAGTAGTCAGGCTCAGCCGGTCGATCCGGCGGTGTCCGGGTCTGCCGTCGTCTCGAGTGCCCCGGCGGCAACGTTGGGCGACCGTAACGGGCTGGTGGCCAGGCCGGCGACCTGGCCGCTGTTCTCGGTGACGATGATGTCGCCGTACACCGAAGATCCGGCCGGCGGATCGGCGACCAGATAGGCACTGGCCGCGGTGGGCAGCCGCTTCGTCCTTGTGGTACCGGGCAGCAGCGTGAGCGTGTCGGTCAGCAGGCTCTTGCCGTCATAGCCGACCAGCTCGACACCGACGGTGACCTTGGCCGGTCCCGCGTTGGTCAGCGACAAGATGCTGGACGTCTGGCTGGTCACCGCGAGCGGGGCGAGTCCCTGCGCCGACAGGGACTGGCCGGCCGGCTGAACGGCGAGGTCCGGGGCGCTCGACTTCCGGCTGCTGGTCGAGCGGACGGTTCCGGTCACCGGCTGGTCCGCGGAGAGCCGGATGGCGACCGGCTCCCCATCCAGTGCCTGGTCCAGCCGGACCGAAGCCGAGCTCTGGGCCCCGACCTCAACCGTGTCCGCGGCCGCGGGCGCGAAGGATCCATCGGCACCGAGGGCCTGTACCGTGACCCTGGTCCGCCGGTCGTTCGGGTTGACGACCACCAGCTCACGCTCACCGGTCCCACCCGGGATGCCCGCAATGACTATGGCCCGGCTCGGGGCAGCCGCGCTGGTGACCCACGCTGCCCCGGCCGGCTGATGTCTGTTGGACTGCTGATCCCGGGCGGTTGCGGCAATCCGGCCAGTGGAGGTGTGGACGCGAACGCTCAGTGGCCCCAGACCGTGGACCAGTGGCTCCAAAGCGACGGTACGGCTGCTCTGGCCGGGCACCGCGATGCCGACCCCACCGGGCGCCCTCTGCACCCCATCCGGACCGAAGAAACGAAGATCTACGACTGCCTGCGAGTTGTCCGCGTTGGTCAGCACCAGCTCGGTCCGGTGATCCTCCGACGAACCGACGCAGATGACCCAGTCTTCGGTGGCCGGGGCGGCGCAGTTGGCCATCGACAGTCCCCGATCCGGCCCGTCCGTGGCATCCGAGAAGACGGCTGCACCGCTGCTGGCCGCCATCGACCCGCTAGCCTGCAGGACCACCGGCTCCTCCGGTCCACCCAGCAGCTCGCCGCGGCCGGCCTCCGGTACGGTCAGCGCCGGCTTGCTGGCAGACAACAACCTGCCGGTCAGGCTGCCGGTGCCGGCCAGCCCCCCTGGCTTGGTCGGTCCCGGCTTGATCACCACCGCTCCCACCGAGACTTTGGTCGCGGTATCAGGTGTCTGCACCGGACACACACTGGTCCGCCGGCCCACCACCGGGACTGACGTGCCGGTCTGGGCCGGGGTTTGAGCCGGTGCCAAGGTGCCGAGAACACCGACCAGCGCCATCGCCGCAACAGCCACCAGCACCGCCCAGAAACGTTTCCGGTTCACTTGTCCCTCCCTGCGAGCCGAAGGCCTGCACTCTTTTGGGGCCCCAGCCCTGCTGCACGCCGGGCGGACTGGGCCGGGTCACGGGCATCCAGCCGGCGCACCGATGGCGCTGCGAGGACCGCAACGAGCGCCAGCAGCACCAGCTGCGCGATCGCGATCCAGCCGCGGCCGGGAGATGTGAGCTGATAGGTCAGCTGACCGCCACTCTGCGGTACGGCAAACCCCTGCAAGCCATGCTCGGCCGGGACCGGCTGAAGCTCGTGTCCATCCAGTTGGGCATGCCAGCGTGGGTCGGCGGCGGCGCCGAGGCGCAGGATCCGTGCTTGCCCGGCCGCCGGGATGGAGACCCTGCCACTGGTGCGCCCCGGGACAGCTAGCGCGCCGGTGCCCCCCGCCTGATCCCCGGCATCGCCGGTTGCCGGGATGACCACGTTGCGGGCAGCAGTGGACTCCAGCTGCCAGGCGGTGAAGTCCGCGTTCCCGCTGGCGGTGCCGAGACCGGGCGTGTTGTCAATCAAGGTCCGTTCCGCATTGGATGCGCCGCGGACCCAGAGGTACTGGATGCCCAGCTGGCTCAGCTCGGGGCCGATCTGCTCGTCAGCGGTGCCGGCCACCAGTCGCTGCACCAGTCCACGGGCCAACATGGGCGCCTGTTCGTTACCGCCGAAGGCGTACCCCCGCTCGGCGTCGCCCAGCCTGGCCTGGTCATCCTCCGACACAAAATAGCGCACCGGGCCGCCACCGGGACCTGCCTGCGGCTGATCGGACCGAAGGTCGATGGCCAGCGTCCGGACCGCGGTGTCGCCCTGCATCGCGTTGCTGATGTACGGCGGGATCGCGTCCATCCGGTCCCGATGGATCGGGCCGGCCGCACCCCCGGTGAACCACCAGCCACCGGCCAGCACCACGGCGCCGATGGCGATCACCGCACCGAGCACGGTCAGCAGCTGCAGGATGCCAAAGCTTCGCCCGGTGAGCTGGTCACCCAATCGGTCAATGCCGACCGCCCCGGTCAGCACCAGGGCGCCAAAGGCCAGCAGCAGGTAACACCCCACTGCCGGCCGTACGGCGTCTCCGAGCGGTGGGACTTCGACAACCAGCCGGGACAGGCCGGCGGCCATCGCAAACCCGATCACCGCAGTCGACCAGCCGGCCAGCACCACCCGGGAGGTGCTGCGCAGCAGCAACCCGGTGACGGCGATCAGCCAGATGCTGCCGAAGACGACAGCGCCGAGCCACAGCGGCGGCCACCCGTCTCCGGTGCCACGCCCGAGCAGCAGCTGCCAGACCGCTGGGGCGGCATCAGCGCCCTGCGACGCGGGGTCTGTGCCGGTGAGGAACCGCCCCGAGCCGGCAACGATGCTCGGCCACCAGGGGGCCAGAATAACCAGCGGTACGGCGAGGGCAATGGCCAGCCGGCCGATCTTGCGGCGGTCCCGGGCGACGGTCAGTGCGGCGATCACCGCAGCGATCAGGGCCACCACAGCGAAGGAGGGTGCAAAGGCGACCAGCACCAGCAGTGCGAGCCCCGCCCCCCAGCCACCCCGGCCGGCTTCCGGGCCGCCGGGGCGGCGCAGCACGAGGGAGCGGGCCGACAGCACCAGCAACGGCAGCGCCCAAGCAAAGACAGACAAGGTCAGCCGGCCCTGGTTGACCCCGCCGAGCATCACCGGCAGCAGGGCATAGCCAACGGCGGCCAGCAGGCGGACCCGCCGGTGGCTGACCAGATGCCGGCACACCGGGTAGGCAGACAGCAGGGAAAGTGGCACGATGCCGCAGATCAGCAGTGTGATCAGCCAGTCGGGCCGGCCGAGCAGTACGCCGGAAGCCAGGAAGAGCCAGCCGAGCCAGGGCCCCGCCGAGGCATCCGGCGCACCGGCAATGGGCGCCAGCCACCGCTCCAGCAGGCCGGTCCACCGGTCCGGGCTAGGCAACAGACCGGGAGCCGTCAGGAAACCGGCGCCAATCAGTGAGCGCCCGGCGATCACGCTGCCGATGATGACGAGCACCAGGCTAACCAGCATGGGTGACACCCTGGCCGGTCGCTCGGCCGGGGTCGCGGCGAAGTCGTCGCTGGTCAGCTCATCCAGACTGGCCGCGCTCTCGGGTGGGCCGGTCATCGTCCGGTAGCGCTCCGCCACGGCGGCGGATACTGTCTCGGCACCAATCCGCAGGCTGGACCACCGGCGCGGCCGCAAAGCATTGACGAAACGGACTGTCTGCCGGGTGGTCTTCAGCTGCGCATGACGGGTGCGGATATCTCGTACCCGAGCGGGGTGGCGGACAAAGCCGGACAGGGCCAACAGCTCATCAGCGGCGCGCCCCGGTGCCTTGCCGAAGAGATACCCGACGGCCCGCAACAGGCAGCCCCAGACCAGCCGCAGCCACACCAGCGGCCGTCCGACTCCCCGGCTATGCGCAGCCACCACCGCCATACCTAGCTCGCGGTCAATCCTGGCTGGCCGCTCCGTCGTGCCGCTTGCCGGACGAAGCCCGGCCCGGCCCGCCTGCAGATGGACCAGTTCGGCCTGCGGCGTGGTGACCACCGACTTGGCCGCCAGGTTGGCCCGCCAGCCAAACTCGACCCCGTCCCGGAAAACCGGAATCTCAGGCGCAAGACCACCCAGCTCATCCCAGACCCGCCGTCGGACCAGCATTCCGCAGGTAGAGACACCGAGAGTCGGAGTCGCTTTGTCGCGCTGGCCCTGGTCGATCTCACCCGGTTCCAGGCCGAGCTCGCGCCGACCGGTGCCGGAGATCGACACCCCGACCTCGCTGATTTGCTGGAGAGCTTGTCTGGTCTGCCGGGCAGCCTGTCTCGGCTTCGGCAGCAAGAGCTTGGGCCCGGTGACATCGATGCTGTCGTCGTTGCTGACCGCGGTCAACAACTGCTCCAGCACATCGGGAGACGCAACGATGTCGTCATGCAGCAGCCACAGCCATTCCGTATCGCCGCCTGACTGGTCCGGTGCTGACTGGCCCGGTGCTGCCTGGTCCGGTCCTGACTGGTCCTGCTGCAGTGCGGCGGCGACGGCGGCACCAAAGCCGAAGTCCCGACGGCCGAGGTAAACCGCATCCACCAGGCCGTCGGAGGCGGCATCGGTCAGCAGTTCAGGACTGTCATCGGCGCTGGCATTGTCGATGGCGATCAGTCGAGCGGGTGCGACGGTCAGTCCGGCCAGGCTTTCCAGCGTGCGCGGCAGCCAGGTGGCGGCGTCATGGCTGACCAGCACCGCGGTCACCCGCTGGCCGCTGAGATCGACATCTTCGCCGACCTCTTCGGTCTGGACCCAGTCCCAAGGGTCCTCGTCGGCCTGCGTCGAGATGACAGGAGGGAGCCGCCCATCCTCCGCTGCTGCCTTGTACTCAACCATCGGTTACGTGTTCCCCCTGAACGTGTGAACCCTGTACCTGCCCATCGTCTGCTGGTGCATCCTGTGCGGGCGATTCATCCGCTGGATCATCACCGAATCCCGACGGGTGGGAACCCAACGAGTCACTAGCCCAGGGACGCGACCACAGACAAAAGGGACACCCCAACCATTTGGGCGTCCCTAACTGTAGGCGAGGAGGCCGCCGACCTCCATTTGTCGGTCGGCATGCCGACCCCCCAGGCAGCCGTCAGGCAGCAGCGAGGGCCAGCCGACCGACGGCTGGCTGACGCGCTGACCTAGCCGGCGCGCTTCTTCAGCTTCCGGCGCTCCCGCTCGCTCAATCCGCCCCAGATGCCGAACCGCTCATCGTTGGCGAGCGCATACTCCAGGCACTCACCGCGGACATCGCAGGAAAGGCAGACCTTCTTGGCCTCGCGGGTTGAGCCGCCTTTTTCGGGGAAGAAGGCCTCCGGGTCCGTCTGTGCGCACAGGGCACGTTCCTGCCAGCCCAGGGCGCCATCGTCATCGGGCTGGTCCGTCAGTAACTCATGCATGCATCTGCCTTCCTCGACCCGATCACCGTTGCGCGATCCCGTGAATGGGCGCCGCCCAAACAAACCACATGTATGGAATTACATGCCTGTCGGTACCACTTAGTCAAGTGCAAATCTGATATTGGGCCCTGCGACGGTGACCCCTAGCGCTGCCCCCACTGCCATTCCTGGCCAGAATCCTGCTCCGCGGCCGAGTTTCGGGTACGCGGCTGCGGCGGGTTCGCCGGACGCCAGTTGCCATGACCGGCTGCATCGTCGGTGCCGCTGGCATCGCTGGAGCCCGCCGCTACGGCAGCGGCTTCGGCCGGACCAGATTCGGCCTGACCAGATTCGGCCGGACCAGATGGGAACTGTCCCTGCTGCGGCTGGTCCTGCTGCCCGTACTGCTGGCCGTACTGCTGAACTTGCTGGGGCTGCCCATGGTGTTGGCTCCGCCCGTACTGCTGCTGGGGTTGCCCGTCCTGCTGCTGGGGTTGCCCGTACTGCTGCTGCGGCACGGCATCCCAGCCGCCCTGCTCTCCCGGGTGGCCCCAGTCGGTGGCAGAAGCACCGGAAGCGGCTGCCCCAGCGGTGTTCCAAGAGGCGCCGGCGGCCTGGCCCGGTTGCCAGCTCGGCTGCGGCCCGTACCCCTGCTGCCTGGATTCCTGCTGGGCGCCGAAGTCCGGTGGCTGGCCATAACCCTGTTGGCCATACCCGGCCCGGTGCTGCTGCGACAGCTGAGGCCGCGCAGCGGGCGCCGGCTGTCCCTGGTACAGCTTCCACAGTGCGAGAACGGCAAGGACCGGGATGACGAGGGAGGCAATATCTTCAAAGAAACCGGTGATCTTGCCGAGGCCGTCGCCTGGAGCAGCCAGACCGACCAGAATAAACAGGAACATCGCCACGATGCCGACACTGACGACGATGGCCGCCAGCAAGGAGAGCATCCGGGCGTTCGGAGTGCGATCCCACAGCACGCAGCTGCCCACCAGCAGAGCCAGCACGACGATGGAGAAGGCACTCATCAGACCATGGCCGTACAGATGGGCGGAGGCGCTGAAACTCCCCAGCTGGGTGGCCGACGACGCCGCTGCCAGGTTGATCAGGCCCATCAGCAGGATCACCACCATGGCGCCCAGCACGACCCAGGTCGCTGGCTCCCGCAACTGCTTCAGCTTGTCAACCACGATGATCCCATCTCCTCAGCTGTGGTCGCTCCCACACGCATGCGCCCACCCTACCGACCGGACCATCAGATTGCCGCTCCTGACACACTGTGGCCGTGCACATTGTCATCCTGGCCGGCGGCGTCGGCGGGTCGAGGTTCGTCCGCGGCGCACGGGCCGCCTACCCGGACGCGACCATCACCGTCATCGTCAACACGGCAGACGACATCACCCTGCATGGCCTCCGGATCTGCCCCGACCTGGACACGATGATGTACGCACTCGGCGGCAGCATCGACCCGGTCCGCGGCTGGGGCCGGGCGGAGGAGTCCTGGCGGGTCAAGGATGAGCTCGCCGGGTACGGTGTCGAGCCGTCTTGGTTCGGCCTGGGTGATCTCGACCTGGCCACCCATCTGGTCCGGACCCAGATGCTGGACGGCGGCTACCGGTTGAGCGAGGTCACTGAGGCCCTGTGCACCCGCTGGCTGCCGGTACATCCGACCGGTACGGCCAAGATCCGGCTGCTGCCAATGTCGGATGACCGGGTGGAGACACATATCGTGGTCGCCGATCCGGACCAGCCGTCCGGCCGGCGGGCGATGCACTTCCAGGAGTACTGGGTGCGCTTTCACGCGGAGCCGGATCCGCTGGAGGTCCTGTGCGTCGGGGTCGACCACGCCACCCCTGGCCCTGGTGTGCTGGCGGCACTGATCAGCGCCGACGCGGTGCTGATCGCCCCCAGCAACCCGGTGGTCTCGATTGGGCCCATCCTCGCGGTGCCCGGTATCCGCGCCGCGCTCCGTTCCGGCCCGGCACCCGTGGTCGGCTTCTCCGGCATCCTGTCCGGGGCACCAGTCCTCGGCATGGCCGATCGGCTGTTGCCGGCCATCGGGGTGCAGGTCGATGCGGCGGCGGTCGGGCGGCACTACGGTGCGCGGGCCGCCGGCGGACTGCTCGACGCCTGGCTGGTGGACAGTGGCGACCAGGCGGCCGTACCAGCGCTCATTGCTGACGGGTTGCCGACCGTGCACACCGACTTGTTGATGGACTCACCCGAGCACACCGGCCGGTTCATCGCACTCGGGCTAAAGGCAGCCCGGTCTGTGGCCAGCTCAGCCGAAGACGGCACACGATGATCAGCATCTTCGCACCGGACGGGATGGGCGAGGTCACCCCGGAAACCGCCTTGGCCGAGGAGGTGGTCCGCGTCGTCGCGGCGGACCCGGCCGGCCCACTGCGCGATGGCGACATCGTGGTGGTCACGTCCAAGATCGTCAGCAAGCTGGAGGGGCGACTGGTGGCCGCCGACCAGCGGGCGGAGTCGCTGGTAGGCGAAACCGTACGGACGGTGGCCCGGCGTGGAGCGGTGACCATCGTCCAGACCCGGCATGGCCTGGTCCAGGCGGCCGCCGGGATCGACAACTCCAACGTCGCTCCAGGACAGCTGTTGTTGCTGCCGGTCGATCCGGATGACAGTGCCCGTCGGCTGCGCGCCGAGTTGGCCGGGATCACCCAGCTGCGGGTCGGGGTGATCATCTCCGACACGGCCGGCCGGGCCTGGCGCCTCGGCCAGACCGACCATGCCATCGGAGCGGCCGGTGTGAAGGTGATCAACTCCTATGCCGGACGCCATGACCCGTACGGCAATCTGTTGCAGGTCACCGAGATCGCGCTGGCCGACGAGCTGGCCGCCGCGGCAGACTTGGTCAAAGCCAAGCTGGCCGGCCGGCCGGTCGCGGTGATCAGGGGGCTGGCCGACCATGTCCTCGATGATGACTCGGCAGCGGGCAGCGCCCGAGACCTGGTCCGGAACGTTGATCAGGACTTCTTCCATTACGGTGTTCGCGAGTCGGTGATCGCCGCGGTGCTGACCGCCAGTGGACAGCCGGACCGGATTGAGGAGATCCTGGCCATCGACGATGACCATGAGCTGGTAGCCGCGGTGCTGGCCGCCACGGAGCCCTCGGGTGCCGGCCGTGCTGTCTTTGAGCAGCAGACCATCGAGAAGGTCCTGCTGGCCGCTCTTGGCCAGGCCAGCAGCGGACGAAGTCCAAAGGAGACCTGAGGTGGCAAGGTCGAAACCCAAGAAGGTTGCGCCGAGCCCAGAGTCGGGCCGCAAACAAAAGCTGGCGGCGCTGGAATCGGCCCACCAGGCCAGCCAACGCCGACGGACTGCACTGCTGCTGTCGATCTGCGCCGTACTGGCGGTGGCCCTGCTCGCCTACCCGGCTTATCTGTTCATCAACGATGCCCGGCTGCGTTCATTGCCGCGGGAGGATCTTGGGGTCAGCCTGGCAGCCGCATCCTGCTCCCCGGTCGAGAAGAGCCCGGCCCACGGCAATCAGCAACATGTGCCCGACGGCACTGCCGTCAGCTATGATCGGCTGCCGCCCGACTCCGGCCCGCACTACAGCCACTGGGCGCCGTTCAGCAAGCACTTCTACTCGGCTTCCGAGCGACCGGAGGTTCAGGAGCTGGTGCACAACCTGGAGCACGGCTACACGTTGGCCTGG
>JBBSQO010000042.1:0-9315 GCA_038244025.1 Propionibacteriales bacterium | reverse complement strand
GCTGCCGAACTGAGCCTGATGGCGCACCAGCTCGTTCAGGCCGGTCCGGATCTCTCTGACTGCTTTGGACCGGTTTCCCGATGCCTTGGCGATCACGGCGGAGACGGCGCGTTGGTGGACCTTGGCGGTAATCGGGTCTGTTTGCGAGATGGCACCCACCAGCGAGAACTCTGCGATGGCCTCGCTGGTCCGCCCGGCAGAGATGAGGGCCGCGCAGCCAGTCAGCCGGGCGGTTCGCGCCTGGAGATCGAGGCCCTGACCGTCAAACTCGGCCGCTAGCTGTTGCGCTTGCCCTACCAATCGGGATGGCCGGCGCCCAGCGGCCAGCTCCGTCTGCACCAACATCAGCTCGGCAGTGCGGCGCCAGCGAGCGTTGCCGCGCCGCCGGAACCAGGCTCGAGCCGCTTTCGCCAGCTCCCTCGCGGCAGCCAGATCGCCGGCCAGTATCGCACACTCGGCGCGGGCTAACTCGCTCTCGGCCAGTTCCTGGTGCTGTCGGCCACGGCGAAACTCCGCAATCGCCTTGATCAAGACCTTGTCTGCGGCATCGGTGAGGCCGGCTTCGATCAGGACGCGGGCCCGGTCCAGATGGGAGATGGCCAAAGACACCTCCACCCCGAGCTGAGCCGCATCCTCCATCCTGGCCAGTGCCGCCGGCAGATTTCCCGCCAGGAACTCCAGATAGCCGAGGTTATGCCTTGCCATGAAGGCGAGCTGGGTGAGATCCGGCTGAGCCGAGACGAGAACCAGACAGTGCTCGAAGTCGGCCCGCGCCCGGCTGAGATCGAGCGACTGGAGATACAGACTGCCCCGGTTGAGCAGCAGCACGCAGGCTTCCTCCGCCGGAGCCTCGTCAATGGTTGACTCGGCGTTGCCGAAGTGGGTCAGTGCCGCTTGGATTTCGCCACGCCGGAGCGCATGCAGACCGAGGGCGCTGTGGACGGCGAAGACAAGATCGGGAATCTGCAGCTGGTGCATCAGCGTTGCCGCCTGTTGCAACCGCTGCATTCCATGGTCGCTGCCGTACAGCTCCGCTTCCATCACCGACAGGGTGATGAGCACGCGCACCCTGACCCGGACGGCTTCGGAGTCAGCAGCGAGATCGGCCACGGAGAGGACGGACAGCGCGCGCATCAGGTCGCGCCGGGCTAAGTCAATCCGGCCGCGATCAGCCTGGGACACCGCCGTACGCCGAAGTCGGGCACCTTCGGCAATCGGGTCGGTCATCGGCGCTAGAGCTCGATCGTCGGGCTGACCACGATGGCGTCATGGTCTCGATTGCCGAGATGCAGGGCGAACCTGGCCATCCCGGTGGGAAGGGAGTCGAAGGCAAAGCGGCCATCCGCGTCCGCGATGGTTTCCTCGCTGCAGCGGCCGGCAAACTGAACCTCAACCCTGATTCCTGCCGCTGGCGCGGCCCAGCCATCGATCCGCACGGTCGTCTTCGGTCCCGGAGTGATCGTCACCATGGTGGTCAGGCTTTCACTGGTGAAGGTGATCGTCCGAACCTCCTCGGTGGCGGTACTGCGGATGCCGGTCTCTACCAGGTCCATCCGGGTCAAGGTCGCCACCTCGGTTCTCAGTTGATCAAGGGTCAGCTCGAACTGAATTCTGTCGGCCAGCCCTTCGGGCACCGGGTCGTCTTCGTCATAGCAGGCCCGTACGGCATTCAGTGCGGCAAGATCGGCCTGGTCCAGCGGCAGCTGGGCCAGTCGGGATTCAGCTTCGCTGGGCGGCTTCATGACAGACCTCCTGACTGGTCTAACTCAAAAGAGGAGTCGCCGGCCAGCGAAATACGTAGCTTGGCCAGGCAACGTCCCCGGGTTGGACCGATGCTGCCCTGCGGCATGCCCAGCGCAACGGCCACCATGGCATAGTCCGGTCGGTCGGCAAACGCGATCACCCGGAGCAACCTCCGGCAGCGCTCGGGCAATGCCGCGATGTGTTTCCACAGCTTGGCCTCGGTGTCGCTGCGCATCACCTCTTCCTCGACTGTTGTTGGCCGATGTCGCTCAACCTGGCCATCCGGCTCGGCCCGGCTGGCGGCTTCGATGGCTCGTGGTTGGACCCTCGCCTGAGCCCGGGCCACCCGCCACGCCTCCCGTTTGGCGCTGATGATCATCCACTGCAGGATCGCCTGCGGCTCGGCGATGGAGTCGGCTGAGCGCACCAGCGCGAGCCACACCGACTGCAAGACGTCTTCGGAGGTGGCCGTGTCGAGTCGCATAGCCCGCACGGTGTGCCACAAGATAGGGGTGAGCAGCCCAACCAGTGTCCCCATCTGATGGTCGTCGCCAGCACGATACTCGGCGAAGAGGCGCCCAGCCCGGCTGGCCAGGCTCTCTTCGACCAAATCCTCGGTTATCTCTTTTGGCTCCTCGGTCATCTCTTCGGCCGCCTCAGCCGCGGTACGAAGGTGCTGAGCGCCTCCCAGCCAAGATCAACTGCCCGCTCGGGCCGACAGTCACCCCTGTCCAGTCTGCTGCTCTCGTTCAGCCATTGGGCTATCTCGGCGGCCAGGATGGGCGTGGAGAAGGAGGTGCCATGCCAGATGCCAAAGCCGGAGGAGAAGTTGTCCGGATCAATGGTCGAACGGACTCGGCCATCGTACTCGACCTTGGCTGCCGGGCTGCGGGAAGCGTTGATGGTTTTCGGTAGCGTGCTGATCAATGCAGCCCCAGGGCGGTAGACGCGCACCCATGGGCCGTCGTTGGAGAAAATCGCGATGCTGCCGTCCGGGTTCAGTGCTCCGACCGCGACGATGGGCAGCAGTTGCCGCTCGTTCTTCTTGATCAGTCCATCGTGGTGCGGCGCGAACGCGGCCGGGAACATCGGACAGGTGGTGGCGTCGTTGCCGGCCGAGGTGATCACCGCCACTCCCAACTCTGCGAGGGCCCGCAGTGGGGTGAGCAGCAACGGGTCGAAGGCTGCGTCTGAGGGCTGCTCGTGATAGTAGCCCAGCGATAGCGAGACTACATCGATCAGCTTGTCCGGCGCGCTCCCGGTGACCGCCAGCTTCTGTCGCAGCCACAGCATGTTCAGCGCCTCCAGCAGGTCACCCTCACTGACCACGCCATCGCCCTGGATGACCCGGATGGCGACGATATTGGCATCCGGACATTTCTGCCGGATCAAACCAGCGATGAAGGTGCCATGGCCGGCATCGGAGTCGAGGGCGCCGGTCAGCGGCTGGGAGACCACGCCGGTGGTTTCGGGGTTGGTGGTTGGGTCGGTCAGGCCGATCGGCAGGCTGCCACAGCGGGGCTGCCGGTCGACGATACTGTCCGGCAGCCAGTCGTGCTCACCGACGCCGGTATCGAGCACCGCAACCACCGGCCGCCGGCGATTGGCCAGCCCGTCATCGGGGGTCCGTCCCGGCGCCGGGCCGACCCAGGACACCGGGGCGCGACCACCAAGCCCGACGTCGGCATCGCCGACGTCCGGTGTCCACCAGTACGGGTTAGCCTGCAGGCCCGGCGCCCGCCAGTACGGATTCCCGGTAACGTCGACGGCCGAGGTCATCAGGTGCTCCAGTTGAACCGCGTTGCGGTCCGGGTTGCCTGCTCGATACTTGCCGCGGAACGACTGGAGCACCGGCCAGGCGTCCGGTGGGGAGACGGGCGCGCCCTCCCAGCGTGGGATCAGGTTGATCCGGGCCAGCAGGGGTTGCGCCTCTTCGGGCGGAATGCCGGCCTGTCTGGCCATCCGGCGCAAGCGTCGGTCGATCGGATCGACGATGATGTCAAGATGTTGCTCGTCCGCCGCGGCGCGGAGGTGGGCGATGATCTGGTCCTCGTTGGCGCTTGGCCGAACCAGGAGCCGGCTGCCGACATAGACGGTGGGGGCCAGCGACTGGCCCTTAAAGCGGACGGCGGTGCCGGGATCGAGGCTACGGCCGCCGTGCCGGGCCAGCAGTTCGGCCGGTGGAGTTCCTCGATCCGGCTGCCAGCCGATTCCACCGGAACGACGTGACCGGCCGTTGCCTGCCTGTGTGTCTCTTGCTGCCATCTGGTCCTCCCCATCTCCCCGTCAGGCCTGCTTCCCCGTCAAGCCTGCTTCCCCGTCAAGCCAGGCTCCCCGTTAGTCTGCCTGCACCCCGGTCCGTACACGTAGGGATGGCCTCCTTCCCCCGGGTCAGAAGGCCATCCGAACGGCAGATGGGGATGACCTCCCTCCCCCCCGATCAGGAGGCCATCCTTGACTGAAGGAGTCGCCAGCGGTGATCTTGATACCTATCCTGCCGGTGAATCCTCACCCTGGCCAGAGCCAAGGTCAGCCCAGCAGTTCATCGACATAGCACCAGCGCCAGGTCTCACCGGTTTCAAAGGAGCGCATCACCGGATGGTGCGATGCGGCGAAGTGCTTGCTAGCATGACGTCCGTTCGAGGAGTCGCAGCATCCGACGTGGCCACAGCCGAGGCACAGCCGCAGATGCACCGGCCGGGTCCCCTCGCGTTCGCAGTCCAGGCAGATGCCCGGTCCTACCGGCGCCACCACGGTCGGCGCCCCTTGCAGGTGCCGACAGGCATCGGTCGGGTCGAAGGGCGACTCCAGCTGCCGGTGCCGGAGCGTCTCGGCTCGGTTGGCGCCCTGGTTCAGCATGGACTCCTCCACATCAAGCGTGGACAAGGCCTGGCCAATCACCTCGTGATCAACTTTGCCGGTACTCCGGATCCGCAGAATCTCATCCCGCTCGGTCTGTAGCGTGACCAGCCGTAACCGCCGGTACTCCTCGGACGGGGTCTCGGTGCCGCCCTCGGTGCCGAGCCGTTCCCAGATGCCGTTGGAGCGGGATCGGATCCGCCTCTTCAGCGAGTCGATGGTCTCATCCTGATCTTCGCCGGTGGTTTCCTGATCGAGCCGGCTGATGGCCGCATTGGCCGAGGAATGCAGCACGCTGGCCAGCTGCAACGCATCCTCTCGCGGGTCAGGTCCCCGCACATCAAGCCGCCTGGCCAGCACCGGCAGCGTCAGCCCCTGCAACAGCAAGGTGCCCACCACCACCACCATCGCGCCGAACAGCAAGATGTCGCGATGTTGGATGTCGGGTGGCAACAGGAAGGCGACGGCCAGCGTGACCACGCCACGCATCCCGGCCCAGCCGATGATCAGGCTCTCCGACCAGCGGTGCTGGCTGCCCCAACCGCCCTGTTGCCGGAACAAGAACAACCGGCCGGCAGCCACCCAGGCGATCCGGATCACGATGACGCCGGCAAGGATGGCGGCGCAGAAACCGGCGATGGTCGATCCGGGCACCGAGGACTGGGCCAGGCCGCTGATGATCCAGCGGGCCTGCAACCCGATCAGCAGGAAGACCGCGTTCTCCAGCAGGAACTGGATCGTGGTCCAGTTGATCCGCTCGCTCACCCGGGACGGGGCCGACTGGATCACCGGGGACCGGTGGCCGAGGTACAGCCCTGCCGCGACCACGGCGATCACCCCCGAACCGTGCAGCTCCTCGGCCGGCAGATAGGCCGCGAACGGAACCATCAGCGAGATGGCGGTATCCAGCACGGTGGCGTGGGTGTGCTTGCGGAGGACGCCGGCCAGCAGGGCGACCGCGACCCCGACCAGCACACCGACGCCGACTGCCAGCATGAAGACCAGCGAGATGCCGCCCACCGTCGCGGTACCGCCGATGGCGGCGATCCCGGCTCGCAGACAGGTGATCGCGGTGGCATCGTTGACGAGTGACTCGCCCTCCAAGATGGTGACCAGCTTGCGTGGCAGCCCGACCCGGCGGGCGACCGAGGTCGCGGCCACCGCGTCCGGTGGTGCCACCACTGCGCCCAGTGCGAAGGCCACCGCGGGCGGGACCGGGAGGATCAGCCAGGTCAGCAGGCCGATACCGAAGGACGTGACCACAACGAGCAGCACCGACAGGTAGCCGATCGCGCGGAGGTTGGCCCGGAAGTCGATTAGCGACGTGCGGATGGCGGCCGCGTACAACAACGGTGGCAGGAACCCGAGCAGGACCACATCGGAGCTCAGATGGATCTCCGGGACACCCGGGATGAACGAGACGCCGACACCGACCACCATCAACAGCAGCGGCGCCGGTACCGAAAGTCGTTCGGCCAGCACGACGACGGTGACCACAATGGCCACCATCGTGAGGATGCCGAGAGCAATTTCCACGGACACCATCCTGACACGGCATCCGGATGGGAGAATCGGTCGAACTGGTTGGCAAGGTATTTCCGGTTCTGGGAGTGGGTGATCGAGCGAGGACGATGTGGGCACAGCTGTCGAGGATGCGGATGGTTCGGCGTTGCTGACCTCCGCTGCGGTGGGGGAGCTGCTGGTGGCCGCCTGCGCCCATGGTGGTGGCACCCTCGTCTCCTGGCAGCTCGATCATGTCGATGCCGATCCACAACGCTCGACGACGGCCACCTACACGGCCGTGGTCGACTGGCCCTTCGGCCGCCGAGACGAGCTTCTCGGCGTCAGTGCGCGGGCCGGTGACCGGGCTACCACGGATGAACGTGCGGTGATCTTCGCCGACGGCGACCGCGAGGTGGCCGTCTGGCTGTACCCCCGGGATCCGGACCTGCCCGGTCTGGTCCGGGCCGCGTACGCCGGAGAGATGGCTGCCCTGCTCACCGAATGCCGGGTGACCGACGCGCCGGTGACGGCAGATCAGGTGCAGCTGGAGATGATCGGCTATCGGCCACGGCGGCGGGCGGTGCTCCGCGCCGCCGTCCGGTCCGCAGACCCGCGGGGCGTTCCGACTGAGCAGGTGTTCTTTGTGAAGGTGATGCGTGAGCGGCTGTTCGGCGGGGTCCGGCGCCGTCACGAACTGCTGGTCG
The DNA here is from genome assembly GCA_038244025.1 of Propionibacteriales bacterium. Taxonomy (GTDB): domain Bacteria; phylum Actinomycetota; class Actinomycetes; order Propionibacteriales; family Propionibacteriaceae; genus Microlunatus. The sequence goes on along the minus strand of JBBSQO010000042.1, from coordinate 2,506 downwards.
AGGCCGGGGTGCCAGCTCCCCGGATCGCGGCCGCCACTCCAGATTTCCTGCTGGTGCTGCGAGAACTGCCCGGTCGGGCGCTGTCAACGGCGATCTTCGACCCGGTGGCGCCCTGTACGGCAGAGAACCTGATCGCGGTGTTGGATGCGATGCCTGCGACGGTGGCTCAGCTGGACCGGCGGTCACCGTGGGCGGCTGCGGTGAATCACTATGCGGAGATGGTGAGCCAGGCGCTGCCGGCCGAGGAACAGCGGCTGCAGTGGATGGTGCAGCAGATCCAGTCTGGACTGGCTGGCCTGCCGGAGGGGAACGAGCCGACCCACGGTGACTTCCATGAGGGCCAGCTGTTCGTCTCCGGCGGCGTCATCTCGGGCATCCTCGATGTGGACACCGTCGGTCCCGGCCGGCGGGCCGATGATCTGGCCTGCCTGCTGGCCCACATGTCAACCGTGCAGCGGATGAATGCCCAGCAGACAGCTCGGGTGCAAGAGCTGCTGTCCAGCTGGGTCCCGGTCTTCGATACCAGAGTGGACTCGGTCGAGCTGCGGCTACGGGCGGCGGCAGTGATCATCTCGCTGGCTACCGGTCCCTACCGCGGCCAGGAGGCACATTGGCGGCCGGAAACCCTCGCCATCCTTGGCGCCGCCGAGACCCTGATTCGACAGGTCCGGTGACCTGGGATGCTTTTGCGCCGCAGGTGGGATATGGTTACACCGTAGTTGCTTTGCCTCGTACGGTTTGGATGATGTGGCGCCTGTTCGCAGGACCCATTCTTTTGGAGCGGTCGATGTGCACCGCGACCAGCGGTCCCGGGAGTCGGGATCGTTCACCGTAGGAAAAGGAATCAGTTACATGGCAACAGGAACCGTCAAGTGGTTCAACGCCGAAAAGGGCTTCGGCTTCATCGCTCCCTCTGATGGCAGCGCTGACGTCTTCGCCCACTACTCGGCTATCGCTACCAACGGCTACAAGTCTTTGGACGAGAACCAGCAGGTCGAGTTCGACACCGTGCAGGGCCCGAAGGGTCTGCAGGCTGAGAACATTCGCCCGCTCTGAATGACCCGGGCTCACCGTGAGTGAGCCCGTCACCACCCAGTTCGTACGAGACGCAGTCTCGCCGCATCACGCGGCGAGGCTGCGTTTCGCCTTGTGAGCAGCTGCAGCGAGGGAGGTGCGAGAATGACTGGACAAACCGAGTCCGGCACGCCGTTCGAGCCCGTCTACACGGCGTCGGACCTCTCCGGAGTCCAGCCGGAAACGGCACTGGGCGCGCCGGGTGAGTATCCCTACACTCGGGGCGTCTATCCGTCGATGTACACCTCCAGGCCATGGACCATGCGCCAGTACGCCGGCTTCGGCACCGCCGCCGAGTCCAACGGCCGCTACCAGGAGCTGATCCGGAACGGGACGATGGGTCTCTCGGTCGCGTTCGACCTGCCGACCCAGATGGGCTTCGACTCCGACTCCCCGGTCGCTGCCGGCGAGGTGGGCAAGGTCGGGGTAGCGATCGACTCGGTTGATGACATGCGGACCCTGTTCGCCGATATTCCCCTGGGCGAGGTGTCCACCTCCATGACCATCAACGCACCGGCGGCGGTGTTGTTGCTGCTCTACCAGCTGGTGGCCGAGGAACAGGGAGTGGTCGCCGCCGACCTGACCGGCACCATCCAGAACGACGTGCTGAAGGAGTACATCGCTCGCGGCACCTACATCTATCCGCCGAAGGCATCACTGCGACTGGTCAGCGACACCTTCGCCTACTGCCAGGCCGAGCTGCCCCGGTGGAACACCATCTCCATCTCCGGCTACCACATGGCCGAGGCGGGCGCCACCCCGGCGCAGGAGATCGCCTTCACCCTCGCTGATGGTATTGCCTATGTGCAGACGGCCATCGATGCTGGCCTAGACGTGGACGACTTCGCCCCACGGCTCTCCTTCTTCTTCGTCTCCCGTACCACGCTGCTGGAGGAGGTCGCCAAGTTCCGGGCGGCCCGGCGGATCTGGGCGAGCGTGATGCGCGACCAGTTCGGCGCGAAGAACCCCAAGTCGATGATGCTGCGCTTCCACACCCAGACAGCAGGTGTCCAGCTGACCGCCCAGCAGCCGGAGGTCAACCTGGCGCGGGTCACGATCCAGGCGCTGGCCGCGATCTTTGGCGGGACCCAGTCGCTGCACACCAACTCTTTCGACGAGGCGATCGCCTTGCCGTCGACCAAGGCGGCCCGGCTAGCGCTGCGAACCCAGCAGGTGATCGCCTACGAGACCGACATCACCAAGACGGTGGACCCGTTCGCCGGATCGTACGTGGTGGAAAGCCTGACCGGTGACGTCGAGTCGGCAGCCCGGTCGCTGATGGCGGCGGTCGAGGACCACGGCGGGGCAGTCGCCGCCATCGAGGACGGTTTTCAGAAGTCCGAGATCGAGAAGACGGCCTATGCGGTTGCCCAGCAGATCGACTCGGGTGACCGGGTGGTGGTGGGGGTCAACCGCTTCACCATCGATGAAG
>JBBSQO010000041.1:0-9333 GCA_038244025.1 Propionibacteriales bacterium | reverse complement strand
GAGACCTCGCCCGGCCAGCCTTGCGGCAGCCGGTCGAAGCCTTTGGCAAGGAGATGGGTACGCTGCGCGATCACCTGAAGGCAGCAGGGGAGCTTCGTTACCGCTATCAGCAGCAGCGCTGGTTCCTTGACTGCGCTGACTCTTATTGTCAGTCTGTCGTCAAGCTGGCTGATGAGCTGCAGAAGATCGGGCTAGCGGCCCCCGGCTGGTTGGCGTTCGCCGAGTTCATCCAAGGCTACCGGCATTCGGAAGCGTTCACCACGCTGCAGCAGGAGACAGCCGCGCTCAAGGAGTCACTCTCAAAGGTGCGGTACCGGCTGCATATCAGGGGTGCCCGGATCAGGGTCAGCAAGGGCGGCGGCGACACCGACTTCGGCGAGGATGTGTTAGCGGTGTTCGCCAAGTTTCAGGAAACTGATGCCAGCAACTACCGGGTCAAGTTTCCGGACTATAAGGACATGAACCACGTCGAAGCGGCCATCCTGAGCCTGGTAGTCAAACTTCACCCGGACACATTCCAGGCCTTGGGCTCCTACTGTAACCGGCACCAGGACTTTCGCGACGACACGGTGCGCGCGTTTGATCGAGAGGTGCAGTTCTACCTCGGCTATCTGACTTATCTGGACCGGCTCAGCGAAGCGGGGTTGTCTTTCAGCTATCCGGGAGTCTCCGAGAGCTCGAAGGAGGTGCACGTTGCCGAGACCTTTGACCTGGTCCTTGCCAACCACCTGGTCGATGAGCAGCTGCCGGTGGTCTGCAACGACCTCTCCCTGACAGGTCCCGAGCGCATCATTGTCGTCACCGGACCGAACCAAGGTGGAAAGACGACCCTGGCCCGTACCTTCGGCCAGCTTCACTACCTGGCGAGGCTGGGACTGCCGGTGCCAGGAAGGGATGCACAGCTTTTCTGCTTCGACCAGCTGTTCAGCCACTTCGAGAAGGAGGAGAAGCCCGATGACCTGCGCGGCAAGCTGCAGGACGAACTGGTCAGGCTGCATGAGATCCTTGGCCAGGCCTCCGATCGCAGCATCATCATTATGAACGAGATCTTCACCTCCACCACACTCGATGATGCCGAGTTTCTCGGTGAGAAGCTGATGGAACGGGTGATGGAGCTTGACGTGCTGTGTGTCTACGTCACCTTTGTCGACGAGCTGGCCACGCTGGGCCGGAGCACCGTCAGCATGGTCGCCACCGTCGAACCCGACCAGCCGGCCGAGAGAACGTACAAGGTCATCCGAAGGCGTGCCGATGGCCTTGCCTATGCGGCGGCCATCGCGCGAAAGTACGGACTCACCTACGACTCCCTGAAGGACAGGATCGCGTCATGAAAGCCCTGCTGATGTACCGGGATCGGGACTTCGATCCGGAGCAACCGCTGCCGTCAGGAGAACCGGCCCTGATCCAAGATCTTGAGCTGACCACCCTGCTGAAGGCGATGGCAGGAGGCGATGAGTTCTTGTTCTCCGTGGCCAAGACGGCCCTGCTGTGCAGCCTGACCGACCCGGCAGCCATCACCTACCGTCAGCACATCCTGGCCGACTGTCTGCGCAATCCGTCGGTCGTCCGAGAGCTCTATGCGCAGGCAGTGGCGGCCATCGAGACGCAGAAGCACGCCTATCACTTCACCCTGCGCCCCAACCCGGACTGGACCCTGCACCAGGCGCTGGAGGCGCTGCAGCAGTTCCTGCCCGCGCTCAAGGACTTGAGATCCCTGGCTGAGCAGCATGCCGCAGACTTCCAGTCCGAGGGCCTCAGCAGGTTCTCCCAGATGCTCTCCGCCGAGCTCACCGACGACTACCTGGCCACTGTCGGTGATTATCTGAAACGGCTGAGGTTTCGCGACGGCCTGCTGGCCGATGTGCAGCTTGGTGAGGGCAACAAGGGCAAGAACTACACCCTGCAGAGGCCACCACCGGGCGGACGCTGGCGAAACTTCTTCACCGGCCGGAGTGACCCGTCCTACACCTATGTCGTTCCGGATCGTGATGAGTCCGGTTTCAAGGCACTGTCAGAGCTGGAGGGCAGGGCTCTCAACGAGGTGGCGAACGCTGTCGCCCAGTCAGCCGATCACATCCTCAACTTCCTCCAGATGCTGCGATGCGAGCTCGCCTTCTATCTCGGCTGCCTCAATCTTTATGATCAGCTAACCCAGAAAAAACGACCGACCTGCTTTCCCGACCCGACCGGAGATGAGAACCCAGAGCTGGTCGCTACCGGGCTGTACGACATCAATCTCAGCCTCCGAGTGACCGACGAAGTGGTCGGCAACGATGTCGGCGGTGCGGGCAAGTCGCTGATCATGATCACTGGAGCCAACCAGGGTGGCAAGTCGACCCTGCTGCGAAGTATTGGCCAGGCCCAGCTGATGATGCAGTCCGGGCTGTTTGTCGCTGCCGAGAGGTACCAAGGCAGCGTCTGCACCGGGCTCTTCACCCACTTCAAACGCGAGGAAGATGCCACCATGCAGAGTGGCAAGTTTGACGAGGAGCTCAGCCGGATGGATGAAATCGCCGATGCCGTGCACGCCGGTTGTCTGGTCCTGTTCAACGAGTCCTTCGCCGCCACCAATGAACGGGAGGGATCGGAGGTGGCCGGGCAAATCATCCGCGCCCTGCTGGAGGCTGGAATTCGGGTGATCTTCGTCACCCACCTCTATGACCTGGCCAACCGCTGGTATCGACAGGGGTTGGATGAAGCGTTGTTCCTCCGGGCCGAACGACTATCCGACGGGCAACGCACCTTCCGGCTGCCCGAGGGTCAGCCACTGCCCACCAGCTACGGCAAGGACCTGTACCGGAGGGTCTTCGTTGAGGATAACGTTGCCGACCAGCCGGAGCCGGCCGAGCACGCAGCACCCGTTTCGTAAGACCCCTAGACGTCGATCGCTCAGCCTCGCCCGGCCAGCGAGGTGAACCAGTCCAGCTGGGCCTTCTTCTGGAAGTCCTTGCCACCCTCATGTTGGTTATGGCTGTAGACGTTAATCTTCTTGGCCACCTCGACTCCACCGCCGTAATGGTTGAAGGCGGCATAGACGGTTGACGGCGGGCAGACCGGATCCATTAGCCCGACGGAGAACAGGGCTGGGGCGGTAGCCCGACGGCCGAGGATGGCCCCGTCGAAATAGCTCAGTGTCCGGTAGGCAGCTCCCACCTGATCGGTCCAGCCGGCCAGGAAGTCGGTGATCTCCTGGTACGGGTCTTGGTCGCAGATCTCCAGTGCACGCGGGAAGCAGCAGAGGAAGGGGACATCGGGCGCGCAGCCAGCCAGCTCGATGCCCGCCAGTGGGGCAAGACCGGCGGTCGCAATGGACATGCCGCCGCCCTGGCTGCCGCCGGTGACGATGATCCGGTCGGGGTCGACCAGGGACTGCTGGCCTGCCACCTCGAGCATCCGAATCGCATCGGTGTAAACGCGCCGGTAGTAGTAATGCTCCGGGTTGGTGATGCCGGACGTCATGAAGCCCGGTGTGTGCGCAATGCCAGCATCGACATGCGAGTCGGCGGTCGGTGCGATCCCGCCAGACGTCCAGCCCTGTCCCCGGGTGTCCATCACGAAATGGGCATAGCCGGCCTGCGCCCACAGCGTCGAGGAGAAGGGAAATCCCCGGTTACCCGAGTAGCCCCGGTACTCGACCACGGCCGGCAGCGGGCCAGCTGCCCCAGCGGGCGCATTCAGCCAGGCCCGGACCGGGGTGCCACCAAAACCGGCAAAGGACACATCGTAGGTGTCCAGCACAATCAGTTCGGTGTCGATCTTGGACAGCCGCGCGCCCAGGTCGAAGCGACGGGCCTCGGCCAGGGTCTCCGACCAGAACTCGTCCAGGTCGTCCGGCACTGCCATCTCGGGCCGATAGGACTGCAGCTGGGCCAGCGGAAGATCAAACATCGCCATCCCGCGATTCTAAGGGCCCACAGCTCACGGACCCGGGCGCCAGTCCAGCACCGATAGGCTCGGAGCATGAGCACCTCACGCATCCTGCTGTTGTTGCGGCACGCCAAGGCGGCCGACATCGCGCCGGGCAAGCCGGATGAGGACCGGGCCCTGACGACGCGCGGGCTGAAGCAGTCACGGCAGGTGGGCGACTATCTGCGGCAGCTGGACGTCACCGTCGACCACGCCCTGTGCTCCACCGCCACCAGGACCCGGCAGACCCTGAATGCCCTCAGTCTGGGCTGCCCGGCCGAGTTCAGCCAGGACCTGTACAACGCCGCTGCCGACACGATTCTGGAGCATGTTTGGCTGCTGGCCGACGAGATCGAGACGGCGCTCATGGTTGGACATGCACCCGGCGTACCGGCACTGACGCATGACCTGATCGATGAGGAGGCGTCCGAGCCGACGGCGCTGGCGACGATCGCGGACCGGTTCCCGACCGCAACACTGGTCCGGCTGGACTTCGACGGCGACTGGTCCGACCTGCAGGTGGCCAGGCTTGTCGACGCCCGATTGGCCTCCTGAGCGCGGCCCTTCCTTGCGTGCTCGACAAACCGAACTGGGCCAACCAGGCGAGGCCAGTACGATGGGTGGTATGAACGGCAACAATTCCGAGCAGCAGCGCTTCGATGCGTTGCTTGACGCCGACGAGCGGATCGAGCCACGCGACTGGATGCCGGACGGCTACCGCAAGTCGCTGATTCGCCAGATCGCCCAGCACGCGCACTCCGAGATCATCGGCATGCAGCCGGAGGGCAACTGGATCAGCCGGGCTCCGAGCCTGCGCCGCAAAGCCATCTTGATGGCCAAGGTGCAGGACGAGGCCGGGCATGGGCTCTACTTGTACGGTGCCGCCGAGACACTGGGCGTTGACCGCTCCGAGCTGTTGGATCTGCGGCATGCCGGCCGGCAGAAGTACTCCTCCATCTTCAACTATCCGACCCTGACCTGGGCCGACATGGGCACCATCGGCTGGCTGGTCGATGGCGCCGCGATCGTCAACCAGGTGCCGATTTGCCGCTGCTCGTACGGCCCGTACGCCCGCGCCATGGTGCGGATCTGCAAGGAGGAGTCCTTCCACCAGCGGCAGGGATTTGAGATCTTGTACACGCTTTCCCAAGGCAACGAGGCGCAGCGGGAGATGCTGCAGGATGCGGTGAACCGTTGGTGGTGGCCGAGCCTGATGATGTTCGGTCCGCCGGACGACCAGTCGCCCAACTCCGCCCAGTCGATGGCCTGGGGGATCAAGCGGCACAGCAATGACGAGCTGCGGCAGCGGTTCGTCGACATGACCGTGCCGCAGGCCCAGGTACTGGGCGTGACGCTGCCCGACCCGGATCTCACCCTCATCGACGACCACTGGAGGCATGGCCCGATTGACTGGAAGGAGTTCTATGCCGTGCTGAAAGGCAACGGCCCGTGCAACCGGCAGCGGATCGAACATCGCCGCAAGGCGCACGATGACGGCGCCTGGGTGCGGGAGGCAGCAGTGGCCTACGCCGACAAGCAGGCAGCCAGGACGGCGAGTGCCGCGTGAGTGATACCCGGAACTGGCCGCTGTGGGAGGTCTTCATCCGTCCCCGACGCGGCCTGGCCCACACCCATGTCGGCTCCCTGCATGCAGCCGATGCCGAGCTGGCCTTGCGGAACGCCCGTGACCTCTACACCCGCCGCGGCGAGGGTGTCAGCATCTGGGTCGTTCCGGCCAACGCAATCTCTGCCTCCAGCCCGGATGAGAAGGACTCCTTCTTCGACCCGGCTGCCGACAAGATCTACCGGCATCCCACCTTCTATCAGCTCCCGGCCGAGGTACGACACCTGTGACCGACTGTCGTACCCCGGTCGAGCCGGTCGAGACGACGCCCCCAGCGGTGGAAACCGGGGAGCCGCTGGCTCCGGCCGGATCTTCCCCCACCCGGGTGGACACCTCACTGCCGCCGACCGAGGCTGGCGACGGCACCGGCCAGCCCAGGCAAACGCCGGCCGAGAGCCCCACTGACCTGTTCCACTACGTCCTTGCGCTGGGCGATGACGCCCTGATCCTGGCCCAGCGGATGGGCGAGTGGATTGCCGCCGCCCCGGAGCTGGAGGAGGACGTGGCGCTCGGCAATATCGGGCTGGACCTGCTCGGCCAGGCCCGGATGCTGCTCAGCTATGCCGGGCAGGTCGAGGGCAAGGACCGTACCGAGGATGATCTTGCCTACTTCCGCGACGAACGTGACTTCACCAACCTGCAGCTGGTCGAGCGGCCCAATGAGGACTTCGCCGTCAGCATGGCCCGACTGTTGATCTTCAGCCACTACCAGCTGGCGCTCTACCGGCGGCTGGTCGCCAGCACCGATGAGACCCTGGCTGCCATCGCCGCCAAGGCCGTCAAAGAGGTCGCCTACCACCGTGATCATGCCACCCAGTGGGTGCTCCGACTCGGCGACGGCACCGAGGAGTCCCATCGCCGGATGCAGAACGGCCTGGAGCGCATCTGGCCTTATCTGGAAGAGACCTTCAAAGATTCCTGGCTGCCCGAAACCCTGCTGTCATCCGATGTCGCGGTTTCCCCGGCAACGTTGCGGGATGACTGCCTGAGCGAGATCGGCGGCGTGCTGGAGCAGGCAACGCTGGAGGTGCCGGAGGTGCCGCAGGTGCCCGGCGGCGGCAGGCTCGGTATCCACAGTGAAGCTCTCGGCTACCTGCTGGCCGAGTTGCAGCACATTGCCCGCTCCCACCCCGGGGTGGCCTGGTGATCAGCATGACAACGCTGGATGCCTGGGAGGTGGTCGCGCAGGTGGTGGATCCGGAGATTCCGGTGATCACCATCGCGGATCTGGGTATCCTGCGTGACGTCGAGGTCGACGATGACCGCCGGGTGAGAGTCACCATCACGCCGACCTACTCCGGCTGCCCGGCAATGGAGGCCATCACGGTTGACTGCCGCAAAGCGCTGACCGACGCCGGTTTTGCCGACGTCGAGGTCCGTACGGTGCTCGCCCCGGCCTGGAGCACTGATTGGATCACCGACACCGGGCGGCGGGCCCTCGAGGAGTACGGCATTGCGCCGCCATCCCCGCGTCCGGCGGCCGGCCAACCGGTCGGCCTCACCCTCAGCGTCCGATGCCCGCAATGTGGGTCGGCGAACACCACCGAGATGTCACACTTCGGTTCCACGGCCTGCAAGTCGTTGTGGCGCTGCCGTGACTGCGCCGAACCGTTTGACCACTTCAAGGCCCTGTGATGCCGGCCTTTCATGACCTCCCGGTGGACGCGCTTGACCAGATCACGCCGGATGCGTACACGATCACCTTCGCCGTCCCGAAAGAGCTGGCCGGCGAGTACGCCTACCGTCCCGGGCAGCATCTGACCATCCGGACCTTCTTTGACGACATCGAGGAGCGGCGTTCGTACTCGATCTGCACGCCACCGGACTCCGGTGTCCTGCAGATCGGCGTCAAGATCATCCCCGGCGGTCGGTTCTCTGCCCATGTCCGTGACCAGCTCAGCGTCGGTGACTCCCTGTCGGTGATGACGCCGGTCGGCCGTTTCGGTCGGCGCAAGACAGGTCAGGACGGCAGTTCCTACGTTGCCGTCGTTGCGGGCAGCGGCATTACCCCGATGATGTCGATCATGCCGGCCATCCTGGCAGCCGAGCCGAAAAGCTCGTTCTCGCTGGTGTACGGCAACCGTACAGCCGGATCAGTCATGTTTACCGACGAGATCGCCGACCTCAAGGACCGCTACCCGAGCCGGTTCAGGATCTTCCACGTCCTGTCCCGGGAGGAACACGAGGCGCCGCTGCTGTCCGGCCGGATTGATGCGACCAAGCTCAAGCTGTTGCTGGAGATCCATCCGCCGGATCTCATCGACGACTGGTTCCTCTGCGGACCACTCGGGCTGATTGAGCAAACCCGGCACGCCCTGGACGAACGGGAGGTGGCCAACCGCCAGATCCACACCGAGCTCTTCCACACCGGTGACGAAAAGGTCCCGGTGCAACGAAGCGTAGAGTCGTCCAGCTCCGCCAGCCAGGTCAGTGCCCGGCTAGATGGCCGCACCACCACCTTTGACATGCCGGCCAGCGGCTCAATCCTGGAGGCCGTGCTGGCGCAGCGTCCCGATGCTCCGTTTGCTTGCAAGGGTGGGGTGTGTGGAACCTGCCGGGTCAAGCTGGTGGAGGGTGAGGTGGAGATGGAACGCAACTATGCGTTGGATCCGGTAGATCTCGATGCCGGTTTCCGGCTCGCCTGCCAGTCGGTCCCGGTGACTCCTAAGGTCGTGATCGACTTTGATGCCTGAGGAGCGCTGCCCATGACCGACCTGCAGTGTCCAGCCGTGATGATTTTCATCTGCACCGGTGAAAGAGGGGGTGCTGCCGGAAGGGAGGGTGATCGTGTGCTGCGCGGTTCCCTGCCTGGCATGAACGTCCGGGATATCTGGAGCGACGATGCCCCGGCAGCCCTGCAGACGGCGGCGATCTGCGCCGAGCTGCTCGACCTGCCGGTGCGAACTGACCCGCAGCTCGGCGACTCGGTCGCGACGATCAGCGACATGGTGCAGGACACAGCCGATCTCGGTCGCGGCGAGGTCTCCTTGGTCATCACCGACCAGACACTGCTGACCGAGGCGCTGACCTCGAACTGTGCCAACCTGAGCCCCTCCTTCGTGGCGGCCCATCCCCTCGATCCAAACAGCTGGGCGGAAGTGGAGGTCGACTCGTCCGGCTGGCGCTGCCGGCAATGGAATGCCGCCGCACTCGGCTAGGGAAGGCGTGAGCCAACGGCGTTTCTGGCTTGTCGTCGCGCTCTGCCTGGCAGCGCTCCTTGCCCTGGTCGGCTGGCTACAGGCGGGGCGTTATCGGACTTTTCCGTTGTACTCCAGTACGATCGCCGTCACTGCGTCCGGCACCGTAGTTGAAGTGGGCACGGCGGTCGAGGCCGGCGGGCAGGACAGACTGATCGACGGCACCCGGGTGCTGGATCAGCCCGGGGCCGAGGTGCAGGCGGCTCGGCAGCGGGCCTGGCTGGATGCCGGCACCGTCCCTGCCATCCCCGAGCTTGGCGACTCCACCATGGTCCGCGATGCCCTGCTGGATCTGCATGTGCTGAGCAGCGACCATGATGTCGCCGTGGCGGGCTGGGGTGGGCCTTGGCACTACGTCTGGCCACGTGATTCGGCGCTGGTGGCCGCCGCCCTGGCCCGTACCGGTCATCAGGCCGATGCCATCGAGGTGATCACCTTCCTGCAGCGGATGCAGCCGGATGATGGCATCTTCGAGGCCCGCTATCGCGCTGACGGGTCTGGCGCTCCCGACGACCGCGGCCGGCAGCTCGATGGGCTTGGCTGGGCCTTGTGGGGGGCCCGACAGGTGGCGGACACACTCTCGCCAGACCTGCGGTCCCGCTTCCT
>JBBSQO010000040.1:0-9343 GCA_038244025.1 Propionibacteriales bacterium | reverse complement strand
GACCGGGGCCCATGGGATACAGGATTTGATCACCGCCGGACCCGACTGCAGGCCCACGCATCTCGGCTGGGATCTGCGCGCCTTGCTGGCACCCAGCCGGGCGGTGCAGGTGACCGGGGCTGGTGACTCGACGCGGGCACGGTGTGGCAACGCCAGCATCACCCTCAACCACGGCCGGTGCCGAGTGGAAGGCGACCTGGCCGGGCGTGCGGAGCAGCTGGACGCGGCTTGGGCTCTGGCGCAGCTCTGCTGGCGGGCAGCCGATGCCGGACAGGATTGTGACCCTGGCCCGGTACTTGAGAGTCTGACCCAGCTGCGATGAAGACATACGGACAATGCCGGTGAGATGATGCCGGTGAGATGATTATGGCCGGCACGGAAGGAGTAACCAGTGACAGAGCAACGAGGGTACGGTGAACCCTCCCCGGCCCGCCCAGAACAGGAGCCGGCCCAGCCCGACCGACCCGGCGCCGCTGCTGCCACCGACCCGCCGAGGACCGGCAACCCGGCAGTCGACGCGGCCTGCGCGTCGGTCGCCGACCTGACCGAGGTGCCTGCTGCCGGCCACTACGACAAGCTGGCCGCCGCCCATCAGGCGCTGCATGATGCTCTGAACGCGACGTCTAATTCTCCTCGGACCTCCTGAAGGCAGGCGCCATGCGGCTTGATCGCGCCCTGGTTGAGCGCGGACTGGCCCGTTCCCGCGGCCAGGCACAGGCGCTGATCGAGCAGGGCCGGGTCACGATCACGGTCGGCAGCGACTCCACTCCACGACGCGGCGCCAAGCCGGCCGACCGGGTCGGGGAAACCAGCGTGATCGAGGTCAACGCCGGTGCTGGTTACGTCTCCCGAGCTGCCGGCAAGCTGCTCGGTGCTCTGTCCGATTTCGGGCTGCGGCTTTCCGGGCGGGCGCTGGATGCCGGGGCCTCGACCGGGGGATTCAGCCAGGTACTGCTGCAGCAGGGCTGCTCCCGTGTTTATGCTGTGGACGTCGGACATGATCAGCTCGCCGAAGAGGTCCGCACTGATCCGCGGGTGCGGGTCTGGGAGCGGACCAACCTGCGTGATCTTGACCTCGGCCACGTCGACCACCAGCCGGTTGACGTGGTGGTCGCGGATGTGTCCTTCATCTCCTTGACCCTGCTGGTCAAGCCGCTGCTGGCCGTACTCCGCCCAGACGGCATCGCCTTGTTGATGGTCAAGCCCCAGTTCGAGGTCGGTCGGGAGCGGTTGGGCAAGCGCGGCGTGGTGCGATCGGCGGCTCTGCACCGGGATGCTATCGCGCAGGTGGCCCGGACTGCGGCATTGCTGGGCTGGCGGGTGGATGGCCAGACCAGAAGCCGGCTGCCCGGCCCGGCCGGCAACCTAGAATACTTCCTCCTGCTGCGGCATGGGTCCGAGCCGCCACCTATGCTGTCACGGGTGACAGCGGCTTCTCAGGACATCGACAGCGATCGTCGAGTCGCGGTGCTGACCCATACCGGGCGCCCGGAGGCAATGGCAGCAGCGGCGCGAGTGGTGGCCGGGCTAGCTCGAGCAGGAATCTGCTGTGTCCTGCCCGGCGTCGACATCACCGAGATGCAGGTCCAGCTGGCCGGCTCCGACGTGATCCCGTTCAGCAACGACCATCACCAGATCGTCGAATGCGAGCTCGCCGTGGTGCTCGGTGGGGACGGAACCATCCTGCGTGGGGCGGAGTGGGTGCTGGAGAACGAGATCCCGCTGCTCGGCGTCAACCTGGGCCATGTCGGGTTCCTGGCTGAAGCCGAGTCCTCCGAGATCGACAAAATCGTTGATCATGTGGTGCAACGTTCGTACACGGTGGAGGAGCGGTTCACCATCGCGGTGACCGTGCGAGATCACGATGAGGTGGTCTGGTCCTCATTCGCGGTGAATGAGGTGTCGATCGAGAAGGCCGCCCGGGAGCGAATGCTGGAGGTGCTGGTCGAGGTCGACGGCCGTCCGTTGTCGCGCTGGGGCTGTGATGGGGTCCTGGTCTCGACCCCGACCGGATCGACGGCGTACGCATTCTCGGCCGGCGGCCCGGTGATCTGGCCCGGGCTGGATGCCCTGCTGCTGCTGCCGCTGAGTGCGCACGCGTTGTTCGCCCGGCCGCTCGTCCTCAACCCGACGTCTCGGGTGGTGGTCGAGCTGCTCGACTCCCCGGAGTCCAACGGCGTGGTGTGGTGTGATGGTCGCCGGTCGGTACTGCTGCACGGCGGGATGGAGATCGAGGTCGTCCAGGGAGCCCATCGGCTGCGGCTCGCCCGGCTGTCGGAGCTTCCGTTCACCGATCGGCTGGTACGCAAGTTCGGCCTGCGGGTGGAAGGGTGGCGGGGCGCCACGGAGCGGGATGGCTGACCGGTGATCTCCGAGCTGCGGATCTGCAACCTGGGCGTGATCGACGACGCTAGCATCGAGCTGCATCCTGGGCTGACGGTCGTTACCGGCGAGACCGGCGCCGGCAAGACGATGGTGGTCACCGGTTTGGGTCTGCTGCTTGGCAGTCGGGCCGACCCTGGCACGGTGCGGAGCGGCGCCGCGAAGGCACGGGTGGAGGGGCGGTTCATCTCCGGCGACCATTCGCTGGCGGACCGGGTGGCTGACGTCGGCGGTGACATGGACGGTGATGAGCTGTTGATAGCCCGTCAGGTCACCGCGGTCGGTCGATCCCGGTGCTACGTCGGTGGTAGCCAGCTGCCCGCGTCGGTCTGCGCCGAAATTGCCGCGGACCTGGTGACGATCCATGGTCAGTCCGAGCAGGTGCGGCTGGCCCAGCCCGAGCGGCAGCGGGACATCGTCGACCGGTACGCCGGTGCAGCGTGCGCGAAGGTGCTGGACCGCTACGCAGAACGATTTGTCGAACGCAAAGCGGTGGTTGCCGAGCTCAGTGCGCTGCGTAACGAGGCGCAGGCCCGGGCCCGCGAGACCGACCTGCTGCAGTTCGGGTTGGACGAGATCGAGAAGGTCGCCCCGGTCAGCGGGGAGGACGAGTCGCTGGCAGCCGAGGCCGAACGCCTGCAGTCCAGTGACGACCTGCGCTTGTCCGCCCAACAGGCAATTGCGGCCCTGGCCGGTGAGGATTCTGACCTGGCTGCCGCCGGGCCGGACACCTCAGTCCTGTCCTCCCTTGGTGCGGCCCGCAAGGCTTTGGACCAGATGTCGGGCCGGGATCCGTCAGCCGCCGAGCTTGCCGGTCGGGCGGCGGAGGCCTCGTACCTGCTAGCCGATCTGGCCGGCGACCTGTCCCGCTACCTCGCTGACCTGGACGTGGAGCCTGGCCGGTTGGAGTGGATCGCCGAGCGACGGTCCGCCTTGTCCACGCTGACCCGAAAGTACGGTGACAGCTGCGCCGAGGTGCTGACCTGGGCTGAGCAGGCATCATCTCGACTGCTTGGGCTGGAGAACAGTGACGAGCGGATCGGTGAGCTGGAGAGGCGGTTGAGCCAACTCGACCCCGAGCTGACCGGACTTGCGGACACCCTGACGAAGAAGCGGGTCCAGGCAGCGAAGAAACTTTCCGAGCAGGCCATCACGGAGCTGGCTGCGCTGGCCATGCCGCACGCCCGGCTGGTCTTTCAGATCAGCCAGCTGGACGAGCCGGGTCCGTACGGTCGGGACCGGGTCGAGCTGCTGTTCAGCGCCAACCAGGGGAGCGAACCCAGGCCGTTGTCCAAGGTTGCCTCCGGCGGGGAGCTGTCCCGGATCCGGCTGTCCCTGGAAGTGGTGCTGGCCGCCAACGCCAGTGCCGGCACCCTCGTCTTCGACGAAGTCGATGCGGGTGTCGGTGGCAAGGTGGCGGTCGAGATTGGTCGCCGGCTCGCGATGTTGGCCCGGCATGCGCAGGTCATCGTGGTCACCCACCTGGCTCAGGTGGCTGCCTTCGCCGACCGGCACTTCGTGGTGGTCAAGGCCGACGACGGCCAGGTGACCCTCAGCGGGATTACCGAGGTCTGCGACGCCGACCGGGCCGAGGAGCTGGCTCGGATGATGGCCGGTCTGGAGACGACCGACTCCGCCCTGGCCCACGCCGAGGAGCTGATGGCCAGCGCAGGAGACTACCGGGCCATGTCGTAGCGGCCGACCACCACCAAGACAGCTGCCGCACCGGTTACGTGGGAGGATTGGGTCAACCATGAAACTGCCCTCCCTGCGTCGCCGTACGGCCGTCACCGGCCAGGTCGGTGGCGTGGCCCGGCTTGATCGGCGGACGAAGAACCTGACCAAGCGGCTGAAGCCGGGTGAGATCGCCATCATTCACCACCAGGACCTCGACCGCGTCAGCGCCGAGGCCCTGGTGGTGTGTGGGGTCGCGGCGGTCGTCAATGCGGTGCCCTCGATCTCCGGACGCTACCCCAATCTGGGACCCGGGATCTTGCTGGCAGCCGGCATCCCGCTGGTCGACGACGCCGGCGCCGAAGTCTTCGACACGGTCCGGGAAGGCGCCCGGATCAGGGTCACCGATGGCACCGTTTACGCCGCGGACGGGACCGAGCTGGCTACCGGCACGGTGCTGACCACCGAGCGGCTGGAGGCGCTGATGGCGGAGGCCAGGGCCGGCCTCTCCGACCAGATCGATGCCTTCGCCGAGAACACCATGCAGTACATGCGGCTGGAGAAGGAGCTGCTGCTGGAAGGCGTCGGGGTGCCGGAGGTGGCGACGGACTTCGATGGCCGGCATGTCCTGATCGTGGTTCGGGGATATGAGTACCGCTCCGACCTGGTCACGCTGCGTCCCTATATTTCGGAGTACCGGCCCATCCTGATGGGCGTGGACGGCGGCGCCGACGCCTTGATCGAGGCAGGGTACAAACCCGACATCATCATTGGCGACATGGATTCCTGTTCGGATCGAGCGCTCAGATGCGGTGCGGAGCTGATCGTGCATGCCTACCGCGACGGCCGGGCGCCTGGGCTCGAGCGGATCGAGGAGCTCGGGTTGCCGGCCGTTATCTTTCCCGCCCTGGGTACCAGTGAGGATGCGGCCATGTTGCTGGCCGACTCCAAGGGGGCCGAGCTGCTGGTCGCGGTGGGAACTCACGCGTCCCTGGTGGAGTTCCTGGACAAGGGGCGGGCCGGGATGGCGTCCACCTTTCTGACCCGACTGCGGGTCGGACCGAAACTGGTGGATGCCAAGGGTGTCTCCAGGATCTATCAGAGCCACGTCAAGGGGTGGCAGCTGGTGCTACTGGTCGTCTCCGGGCTGTTGGCGTTGGTCGTTGCGCTGACCACGACCGATGTCGGTCAGGCGCTCGGCGGGGTGCTGCTGGCCCGCTGGGACAGTGTGGTTTATTGGATACGAGGTCTGTTCTCTTGATCAATTTTCGCTACCATGTCGTGTCACTGGTGGCCGTCTTCATGGCGTTGGCCATCGGCGTGGCGCTGGGTGCCGGCGTGCTCGGACAAGGCATCAACGAAGGTATTCTGGTTCAGGCACAGCAGGACCGAAAGGAGCTGCAGACCACCCGGCAGCAGGTGCTGCAGCTGCAGGCCCTGGACAAGTACCGCGACGACTATGCCGAGCTGGTCGGCGCCCGGCTGACCAGGCAGATGCTGGCAGGTCAGACCGTGCTGATCGTGACAATGCCGGACGCCCCGTCAACGGTGACCAAGGCCGTCACGACGGCGGCCACCGGAGCGGGTGCGGATGTGGTTGGGCAGGTCGAGATCAATGACACCGTGTTCGATCCCAGCCGAGCCGCGGATGTGACGGCCGCGGTGAATCCTTTCGGCCGGCCGGCCGGCTTTGCCGCCGATGCCACGTTGGCCAACAAGTTCGGGTCCGTACTCGGCCGCGGCTTCGCCGCTGCGGACTCAAGTCCGCAAGACGATACGGCCACAGCCGCAGCCGACGCGCTAACCAAGGCTGGCCTGATCTCGGTCAGCGGAACCGACAAGGACAACAGGCGGGGCGAGCTGGTCCTGGTGGTCGCTGCCCCGGTAACAGATACCCTACCGGCGCCGGAAACGGTCATCGCCCATGTCCAAATGGACGCGGCGCTGAAGAAGCATGCCCAGGGGGTGGTGCTGGCCGGTCCCAACAGCCAGCAGATCGTTGGCTCCGATGTGGCCGCCGCCCGCAACGAGGATGTGTCCAAGGATGTGGTCAGCACCGTCGATGTGGCCGATTTGCCTAGCGGAGTGACGACCGTCGTGCTGGCAGCAAAGGAGCAGTCGGTGGGACGGCACGGCCACTACGGTGCGGCGGCCAGCCGGGATGCGGTCGCACCCGAGCTGCCGATTCGCTGAGATGGTGATGACATCATTCGCTACATCACTCACCGCGAGGGCTGGTAGTCGCTGCGCTCCTCCTGCTCTAGCAGCGAGGGCTGGAAGTCGGTCGAGCTGCACTGGGTCCATTGCGGGGAATCTGCGTCACCTGGCGGCCGCCCTGACCGCGGCCGGGTTGTCCTGGGGTGGGAATCGGGTGGCAAGCGAAGGCGGTTCTGCTGAGACGGTCCGCCGCTGGGTTCGTACGAACCACGCTGGACGGAAGGTCCTGCTGACTGAGGGCCCGGTGGCTGTGCTTTCCGCCCTGGCCGGTCTGCTAGCCGATGACATACCGCCTGGTCGGGCTGCGGCCATCGCCGTGGCAACAGCTGGCGCAGGGGTTGTCGGCGCCGTTGACGACCACTGGCAGGCGGCCCAGGCCAAGGGCTTCCGGGGACATCTCGGCGCGCTTCGGGACGGCAGGATCACCAGTGGCACCATCAAGATCGCCGGGGTCGGCGCGACGGCGCTGGCAGCCAGCCTGCTCCATGATCGGGAGCCAGCTGCTGGTCGTCTCGGCCGGCTGATCGATATTGGCACCGGTGCCGGCTTGATTGCCGGGACGGCCAACCTGGTCAACCTGCTGGACCTCCGCCCCGGGCGGGCGGCCAAGGTGTCGGCACTGTTCGCCCTGCTGCTGTCTCGCTCCGGTGGCGCTTCGCTGCTCGGCGCGGCGCTGGGTGCGTTGCCCACCGACCTGGCCGCCCGGTCAATGCTGGGCGACTGCGGCGCCAATGCGCTAGGGGCCGGGATCGGTGCGGCAGCCGCGACTGGGCGCCCACGGGCGGTCCGGCTGATCGCACTGCTGGCCGTCTGCGGGCTCAACCTGGCCAGTGAAAAGGTCAGCTTCACCGCAGTGATCGAGAACCATCCCTTGCTGCGGGCCGTCGACGACTGGGGCCGCGGTGGGCAGCCATCCAAGGACCAGCCCGGATGATGAGCGAGCGCAGGTGACGGGAAGCTCGATGGCGGGGGGTTTTGCCCGGATGGCCGTGCTGGTGGCCGCGCTCACCCTGGCCGCCCGGGTCGTCGGCTTCGGCCGCTGGCTGGTGTTCTCCAAAACCGTTGGCGATACCTGCCTGGGCGATGCCTACAATGCGGCGAACCAGCTACCCAACGTGCTGTTCGAGGTCGTCGCCGGCGGGCTGCTGGCCGGTGTGGTGGTGCCGGTGATCGGCCGCCATGTCAGCCAAGGCCGGGCCGAGCAGGCCAGCGCTACCACCTCGGCCCTGTTCAGCTGGACCCTGGCCGGGCTGACACCGGTCGCCATCGCCGCCTTCGTCGGCGCGCAGGCTTATGGCCGGGCTTTCGTCGCACCCACCTGCACCGGCGGTGCGCAGCTGGCCGCCGCTATGTTGATGATCTTCGTACCGCAGATCTGGCTCTATGGTCTGGCGGTGATCGCCGCCGGTGTGCTGCAGGCGCATAATCGATTTCTGGCGGCTGCCGCCGCGCCGTTGCTCTCCAGCCTGGTGGTGGTCGGTGCCTATCTCGTCTTCGGCTATCTGGCCGCCAGCAACCCGTCGCAGGCGCCCGGCAGCGGGGACTTGACCGGGCTGAGTGA
Source organism: Propionibacteriales bacterium (assembly GCA_038244025.1). GTDB lineage: Bacteria > Actinomycetota > Actinomycetes > Propionibacteriales > Propionibacteriaceae > Microlunatus. The sequence goes on along the minus strand of JBBSQO010000040.1, from coordinate 1,509 downwards.
CCGGCTGGTGGCCGTACTGGGCTGGGGAACGACGGCCGGCGTCCTGGCCCTGGCCCTGGCCACCGTGATCCCGCTCAGCCGGATGGGGATGAGGCTGCGGCCGCGATTCCGGTTTGCCGCCGGCGACCGTGGCGTCATTGCCCGGATCGGCATCGCCAGTGCACTGGGCCTGGCCATGCAGCAGGTCGCCATGCTGCTGATCACCTGGCTGGCCAAATCCACCAACGACCCCGGCGCCATCACCAGGTTCATCTGGGCCAACGCCTTGTACTTGTTGCCGTTCGCGGTGGTCGTCTCACCGCTGCTGCAGATGGTTTTCCCCCGGTTGACGGCGGCGGCCGCGTCCGGCAGCCAGCCGGTGGCCGCCGCGCTCCGCGAGTTCGGACCGCCGGTCATCTTGTTGTCCGGGCTCGGTGCCGCCGTGCTGGCCGGGACGGCCATACCGGTGGCCCGGTTCTTCGTGCTGGGACCTGGCTCCGGTCGAACCGGTGCGTTGGCGGCTCCAATCCTGGCGATGGCACCGGCGGTGATCGGTTTCTCACTGATGGGTTTGGCGACCCGTACGCTGTTGGCCCAGCATCTGGCCCGCGCCGCCGGGGCCACCGCGCTGGTCGCGTGGGGGGTGGTCGCTGTCGCCGCCGCCCTGGCACGCCTGCTGCTGCCAGTGGAGTCCGTCGTGACCGGTCTCGCCGCGGCCGTCTCGATCGGAATGGTGGCGGGTGCGGTCACCGGCTGGTGGCTGGCCCATCGAGCTCTCTCAGACCAGCGCCTGGGCTGGAGCTGGACGGTCGTGGTCAGCGTGGTCGCTGCCACCGTGTCCGGACTAGTGGTGAACTGGCTGTCCCGGCCGGCGGCCGATGCCGGGCTCGGTGCTGCCATCGGCGTGGGATTTGCCGGTGCCCTTGGCTGCCTCATCCTGTACGGGCTGCTGGTGGCCGCAGCCGACCGCGCGACCGTGGGAAGATTGCGGGCACTGGCCCGGCGCCGCGCCGATGGCTTCCCGGATCGTCGAAGCGACGGCACCGAACCGCGACGGGAGGAGCATCATGACTGACCTTGGCGGACCTGCGGGTGAGGTGTCGCGGCAGCTACGCATTGCGCAGGTGCTGACCACGAGCACCGGGGGGATCGGCCGGCATGCGGCCAGTCTGGCGGTACGGATGGCCGCAGCCGGGCACCAGGTACAGGTGTTCTGCCCGGCACAGACGGCCGCCTGTCATGACTTCTCGGTACCGAGCTCGAGCCCGGGCAGCGTGCTGGTGCGGCCATTACGGTCCTTACTGGTTGGTCGGATGAGTCTCACCCGACTCGACCAGTGTGCCGGTGAGCTCGCCCGACGTCCCGGTGACGGGGCTGGTCGTGACCCGCGCAACGGCGGGTTGGGCTTGAGATCCTTCCACATCGTGCATGCCCATGGGTACAAGGCGACGGTGCTGGCAGGTCCTGCTGCCAAGGTCAGCCGGCGGCCGCTGGTCTCCAGCTGGCATAACGCCATCCTCGCCACCGGCT
>JBBSQO010000039.1:0-9397 GCA_038244025.1 Propionibacteriales bacterium | reverse complement strand
TGGTGCCGATCCTGGGTTTCCTACTCTGCATCACCGTGGTCGCGGATCTGTCCGATCGGATCGGGTTGTTCGCAGCGCTTGCCCGTGGCGCGGCCAGGATCGCTGGCGGTTCAATCCTCAAGTTGTGGCTGCTGGTCGTCCTGGTTGCCTCGCTGTCGGCCACCGTACTATCGCTGGATACCACCGCGGTGCTGGTGACCCCAGTCGTGCTGGCCCTGGCCGGCCAGCTGAAAGTGGACCGGGCCCTGTTCGCCTACACGGCGGTGTGGCTGGCCAACACCGCCTCGCTGCTGCTGCCCGTCTCAAATCTCACCAACCTGCTGGCCTGGCACCGGATGGGGGCTAACTCCATCGGCTTTGCCGCACTGATGTGGCCCGCCGCGCTTGCGGCAGTGCTGACCACGGTGATCATCTTGGCGGTGATCTTTCGCCGCTCGTTGGTCGGTCGCTACCGGATCCCCGCTCCGGTTGACGCCGAGGACCGGGTATTGCTGGTGCTGGCCGGGGTTGTCTGCGGCCTCCTTGGGCCGGCCTTCGTGATCGGAGTGCCGATCGTGCTGGTCGCTGGTACCGCGGCGATCATTTTGATCATCGGCTGCCTGGTCCGGAGGAAGCCGTACCCGAATCTGCGGATGATTCCCTGGCAGCTGATCCTCGGCGTGACGGTGCTGTTCGTTCTGGTGCAGCTGGCGCACGAGCACGGCCTGGGTGCGTTTCTGCAGCAGGTAGCCGGGACCGGGGAGAGCCTGCCGGACCTGCTGCGCCTCGCCGGGAGCTCGGTAGGGGGCGCCAACCTGGTCGACAACCTGCCCGCCTACTTGGCGATGGAACCCACCGCCGGCACCTCACTACTGCGGATGGGTTCGTTGCTGATTGGGGTGAACGCGGGCTCGATCGGCACGCCGTGGGCGAGCCTCGCCATCTTGCTGTGGGCCGACCGCTGCCGTGCCGCCGGGATCTCGATCAACTGGTGGACGTTTGCCCGTCGAGGATTGGTGGCGGCCGTCCTCGTCGTGGCCGCCTCGGTCTCGGCCCTCGCCGTCGTGCGGCAATGAGGACGCCTGGTTCCAGCAGAATCATCATCATCGGCTTGTGCTCGTCGATGGATCGGCACGCTTGCTGTGGTGTGTGCGGTTGTGATCCTTGGCGCGCGACGGCAGAATCACAGTTCTGTCGAGTAAGAGGTGGGCGCACATGGTTCAGTGGCTGAGGGGTCTGAAGGAGCGGCCGGGGATCGCCCATCTGCTCAGGGCCGGGAAACGGTTCACCGGCCGGCTGGGTAACCAGTTCGGTGCAGCCATCACCTATTTTTCGGTATTGGCGATCGTGCCCATCATCATGTTTGCCTTTGCCATCACCGGCTTTGTCCTGGTCGAGGTGCGGCCTGATCTGCTGGACACGGTCAGCTCGGAGATCAAAAGCGCCATCGGTGGCGGGGAATCCGGCCAGAAGCTTACCGGGGTGATTGACAATGCGCTGCATAACTGGGCCTCAATCGGCATCGCCGGCCTGCTGTCGGCCGCGTACGCCGGTGCCGGCTGGGTCAAGAACCTGAAGAGCGCGGTCCGGGCCCAATGGCGTGCCGATTTCGACATGGCCGAGAACAAGAAGAACATCATCGTGGAGACGCTCATCAACCTGGCCATCCTGCTCGGCCTGCTGATCATGGTTGTCCTCACCTTCGCGCTGGCGTCGGTGGCCACCTCGCTGACACACACCATTGCCGGCTGGCTGCACCTCACAACCCTGCCCGGGATCTCCTTCCTGATGCGGTTCGTGCCCATCGTCGCCTCGATCGCGGCCGGCTGGCTGCTTTTCATGTTCATCTACCTGGTGTTGCCCGAAAGCAAGGTCACCGGTAAGGCACTGCGGCGCGGTGCCCTGATCGGCGCGATCGGCCTAGCTGTGCTGCAGTACCTGACCGGCTTCCTCTTCGGCATTTTCTCCCGCAACGCCGCGGCTGCCCTGGTCGGACCGGTGATCTCGCTGATGCTGTTCTTCAACCTGTTCGCCCGGCTGATCCTGTTCGTTGCCGCCTGGATCGCCACGACCAACCAGCCTGCCCTCTCGACATCGGCAGAAGGCGACGAAGATGCCGGTGAGCTAGCTGCGGACTTCGAGCACGATGGCGGTTCGCGGAAGCCGGTGGCTGACGGCGCCGCAGCTCGCGGTCCGAGTGAGGGCCGGGCCGCAGTACCGGCCTGGACCACCGCCAACCCACACGACCAGCCCGTTCCCCAGCAGGTGGCAGCCAGATCGGTGCGGGTCGGGATGGGAACCGGCTATGTCACCGGTACCGCTACCGGCGTCGGACTCGGCGCCATGGTTGCCTTTGCCCTGTCAAACATCAATGGAAGACGAAAGCGGGACGGGTGACGGTCTCCCTCCACGTGTTAACCGTTGATTTGGGATTCTGAGGTCAGTGACCCTCGGCCGCCAAGGCGGCAACGGCGGCCGGCTGACCGATGTCGGCAAGCAGCTGCTGGAACCAGGCAGCAGAGATGTCGAACGGCTTGCCGCCGACAATGCGATCGAGCTCGATGGCACGCAGCTGATCGCCCTGCTCCTCGTCCTGGCCGATCACGCCGGACTCACCACGCACGGCACAGTCGACCGCGAGGTCGGTCATGGACCTGATTAGTTCAAGATCTGCGTCGTTGGCCGCTGCCGAGCGGGAATAGTAGCCGGACTTCTGTACCATGACCTTCTCGGCGCCAAGCTTCTCGGCGAACTGCTGGCCAAACCAGGCGCCCGGATTGATCTTCTCGATCCGGACATGGCCGAAGGCATCGCGGACTACCTCTTCGCCGGACTGCTCCAGCTGAGCCACGATACTGTCCAAGCCGGCCCCCTCGGAGATGAACAGATTGACGTTGCCCACCTCATCCATCACGGACCTGAGGCGGGTCGCTTCTGCATCAAGATCAAGTCCGGCCTCCGGGACATAGACACCGTGAATGTCCCAGGCTGCCCGACTGAGCCCGATCTCGGGCAACCACTCGCGAGTATCCAGCCAGCTGCGATAGGCCTTGGCCGTGGCAGCGGTCAGCCAACCGCAATGGCGGCCCATCACCTCATGCACGATGAGCATCCGGGAGCTGGAGTTGTGCTCGCCAATGATGTTTTGGGCGAATCGGGATCCCTGGTCGGCGGCCGTCCAGGCGCCAAGCGACTGCTTGATGGGGACAATGTCGTTGTCGATGGTCTTCGGTAGCCCGACCACGGTCAGGTGATGGTTGTTCCTGGCCAGGAAAGCAGCCAGATCGGCGGCAGTGGTGTTCGTGTCGTCACCGCCAATCGTGTGTAGTACATCGACCCCGTCCGCGGTCAACTGGTCCGCGGCCACCTGCAGCGGGTCAGCACCTTCGTCGACGAGGCCGCGGTTGACCAGGTCGGCAGCATTGGTCAGTTTGACCCTTGAGTTGCCGATCGGGGAGCCACCATAGGAATGCAGCAAGCCGGCCCGCTGCCTGATCTGATCGGTGACCGGCAAGGAGTCACCGGTCAGAAGACCTTGGTAACCGTGCCGGTAGGCGATGATCTCCACCTCGGGAGCCACCTCGGTATAGCGCTCAATCAGACCGGCGACCGCCGAGGAGAGGCAGGGGGCAAATCCCCCCGCTGTGAGCAGCGCAACCTTGTGAACCATGGGGCAGAACCTTCCTTGGTGAGCTGGGCGTTACAACAGACAGGACCCAGCCTAGAACGTACGGCGTCTGGTCAGTCAGACCGGTGAGCCATCCTGTCTTCGGGAGCCGTGCCCACGCGCGCGGCCCTATGCTGTCCAGCATGAGATTCGATCACACGGTCGCCGCGGTCACCGGGGGTGCCCACGGCATCGGCCGGGCAACGGTTGCCCGGCTGGCGTCCGAGGGAGCACGGGTCGCCGTCCTGGACATCGATCTCGAGGCCGCGAGAGAGACCGCTCGATCGTGTGACCCCGCGGGGGACAGGGTCAGGGCCCTCGGCTGTGATGTCACCAGCACGGCCTCGGTCGAGGATGCCATTGAGCAGCTGGTCTTCGCCTACGGACAGCTGGACGTGCTGGCGGCCGTTGCCGGCGGGGACTGGGAAGGCGCCGATCCGCTCGACGAGCAGTACTGGGACAAGATCATCGATCTCAATCTTCGCGGTACCGTCCGGCTGGTTCGGGCCTGCCAATCCCATCTTGAGCAGAGCTCGCGGGCCTCGATCGTGGCGGTGAGCTCGGTGAACGCTCTGACCGCGACCGGCGGCCTGGCCTACTCCAGTGCCAAGGCCGGCCTCGGCATCCTGGCCCGGAACCTGGCTGTCGCGCTTGGGCCCAAGGGAATCCGGGTCAACGTAGTGTCCCCGGGTACGGTCCGCACCAGGGTCTGGGATGGGCAGGCCCATGGCGCGGATGACCTACGCCCGTTGCATCCGCTGGGCCGGGTGGGCGAGCCGGAGGATATCGCGGCAGCCATCGCCTTCCTGTCATCGGCGGACGCGAGCTGGATCACCGGTGTCACGCTGCCGGTGGATGGCGGGTTCACGGCCGGGCCGCTGACTCTGATGCCGCTGCTGTTCCCGGACGTCCCGAGCGGGGCGGCCGGTGTTTGATGGGCTTTCCCCCGCCAACGGGATGACCGAGGAGGAACCGGACGTGACGAAGACCGGGCGAGGGGTCGACACGGTGGTCTTCGACCTCGGCGGGGTGGTGCTGCAATGGGCGCCCGAACGGGCCTTCGGGCAGGTGCTGCCCCCACCAGAGGTGCCCGCATTCATGGCGGAGATCAACTTCGCCGACTGGAACCGGCAGCAGGATTCCGGCCGGGACTGGCAGGTTGCCGAGGACGAGCTGATCCGCCGGCAGCCGCGGCACGGTACCGCCATCCGTGCCTATCGCCGCTACTTCGACCATGCACTTCCCGGGTACGTGCCCGGCACCGGTGCGATCATGGCCGAGCTGGCCCAGGCGGGTGTCCGGCTGCTCGCCCTGACCAACTGGTCGGCGGAGCTGTTTCCTCATGCCCGACGGCGATTCGGGCTGTTGGACCGCTTCGAGCAGATCATGGTGTCGGGTGAGGAGGGGAGGGTCAAACCGGACCCGTTGATCTTCCAGTCACTGTGCCAGCGGTACCGCCTGCGCGCGGGCACCGCCATCTTCATCGATGATTCAGCCGTGAACTGTACGGCCGCCGCGGCCGGCGGCCTGATCCCGATCCCGTTCGTTGACGCGGCGACGACCCGCGAGCGGCTGGTACAGCTGGGACTTCTCGGCGTCCACCCGGTGGTGGTCGAGCCGATCTTCCATCTCGCCGACCGGCGGGCGTGGGAGGTAGCCGGCAACACCGGCGACTATCCGTGGTCAAGCCGCGAGCTGAGCTATGAAGCGCAGGGCTTTGTGCACTGCTCGTTTCGTCGCCAGCAACAGCGGGTGCTGACGACCAGGTATCACGACGTTGACCCCGACGACCTGGTCCTGCTGGAGCTGGATCCGGGCTTACTCGACGCGCCCGTGGTCGTGGAGGACCTCAACGCCGGCGATGCCTACCCGCACCTCTACGGCCCGTTGACCATGGCTGCCGTGACCGACGTAAACCCCTCGTCGACCCGTCACTAACTCCTCATTTCTGGCGGCGTGTCGGTGAAGATGTGACGGGTCGGCAGTGTTTGGCCGTGGCGGCCGGCGGCTCGGTGAGCGGTGAAACTACCGGCTGCGACGACCGGAGTTTGACGAAAAGACCGCCGCGCCGCCACCGGACCTGCCGCTGCCCGCAGACTGTGCGCTGCGATTGCCGGAACGGCGACGGCTGTTGCCATCTCCGGTGCGTGACGGACCGGCGGCTGGACCGGACCGGCTGCCGGACGAGTTTCCCCGACCGCCGGGGCGCGACCCGTTGCGGGCCGGACGGTTGCCCGCACTGCGGCCGTTCGCTCCGCCACGGCTGCCGTTGCGGTTGCCTTGCGGTGCGGACTGGACCAGGGCGGGCGTCACCAGTTTGGCTGCCGGACCGGTCAGCGCAGTGATGGCGAAATCTCCGGGGGCCACTGCGACCGATGTCGCTTTGATGGCAGCCTTGCGCATCAGGATGCGGACGTCATTACTCTGGTCGCGAGTGCTGACGGTGACCACCGCGCCCTCGGCACCGGCCCGCGCGGTACGACCCGAGCGGTGCAGATACGCCTTGTGCTCGGTGGGCGGATCAACGTGAACGACCAGCGCGATATTGTCGACGTGGATGCCGCGGGCGGCGATGTCGGTGGCGACCAGCACCCGTACGCTGCCCTGGCCAAAGGCGGCCAGGTTGCGCTGCCGGGCGTTCGGGCTCAGGTTGCCGTGCAGGTCAGCGGCCGGGATCCCGGCAGCGGTGAGCTGCCGGGCGAGTTTCTTGGCGCCATGCTTGGTACGGGTGAAGGCCAAGGTCCGGCCCTGACCCGAGACGAGCTCACGGACGACAGCGTTCTTGGCATCGTGCTGGACCTGGAAGACGTGGTGTTCCATGGCCGGCACATTAGACTCGATGGAGTCAACCGAGTGGGTGACCGGCTTGTTCAGGTACCGACGGACGATGATGTCGATGCCGTTGTCCAGGGTGGCGGAGAACAGCAGCCGCTGAGTACCCTTCGGCGTCTGGTCCAGCAGTCGCTTGACCGCTGGCAGGAAGCCGAGGTCAGCCATATGGTCAGCCTCGTCCAAGACGGTGACCTCAACCTCGGACAGCGCGCAGTGGCGTTGGGCGATCAGGTCCTCAAGCCGGCCGGGAGTGGCGATACAGACATCCACCCCGTTGCGCAGCTTGGTGACCTGGGGACCTTGGCCGACGCCGCCGAAGATGGTCATGGTCTTGAGCTTCGAACCCTGGGCGAGGGCGTCCACGGTCTCATGGACCTGGGCTGCGAGCTCGCGGGTCGGGACCAAGATGAGAGCGCGGGGTTTACCCGGCCGGCGGGGGCGGCCGGAGTTGGCCAGGGCGGCGAGCAACGGCAGCGCGAAGGCGACGGTCTTGCCGCTACCGGTACGGCCACGCCCGAGGACGTCGCGACCGGCCAGCGAGTCGGGCAGGCTGGCAGCCTGGATCGGGAACGGGTTGGTGATGCCGCGGTGGGCGAGAATCCGGACCAGCTCGGCCGGGACGCCCAGCTGCTCGAAGGAGGGCTGGGCTGGATGGGAAATGGCCAAAGGGGGCTGTTCTGAACGGGGCAGGCCAGAGTTGGGCAGGGCAAGGTCGTGCTGGGACAAAAGATTCCTCTTCTTCGTGATGGTGGCCGTGGTTGCAGGCTCGCTCACGATCATTGAGAGGAGAAAACCCTATGGAGGGCAAAGCAGACGACCTTAGGGCGCTCGTTGCGCCGGTTACTGTGTCTAGCGTAGTGGACGCAGACGTTATTCCCTGCATCGGTGTCTGTGTTGTCGTCGGATAGGGCCGGGCGGTGGTTGGGCGGGCACCCTTCATGAGTCAACGCGCGTTCTTCCGGTGCCGCCTGGTCGAGGCTAGGCTCAGTTTATGGCGAAGTACTTCGACGTGCATCCGGTCAACCCCCAGCCCCGCGCCATTGCCCAGGCGGTGGAGATCATCCGCTCCGGTGGGCTGATCGCCTACCCCACTGACTCCTGTTTTGCGCTCGGCACCGAGCTTGGCAACAAGGAGGGCTTGGAGCGAATCAGGACAATTCGTCACCTGGACGACAAACACCATTTCACCCTGGTCTGCAAGGACTTCGCGCAGCTGGGGCAGTTTGTCCACCTGGACAACGTGGTCTTCCGGCTGGTCAAGGCGACGACTCCGGGCAGCTACACCTTTATCCTTCCCGCCACCAAGGAAGTGCCCCGCAGGCTGCTCCATCCGAAGAAGCGTACCGTCGGAGTACGCATACCCCAGCACCCGGTTGTCCAGGCACTGCTGAGTGAGCTGGGCGAGCCGATCTTGTCGAGCACCCTGCTGTTGCCGGGGTACGACGAGCCGCTGACCCAGGGCTGGGACATCAAGGAAGAGCTTGATCACCGGGTGGACGCGGTGATCGACTCCGGCGAATGCGGGTCGGAGCCCACCACCGTGATCGACCTGTCCGACGGGACGATTGACATCGTCCGCCGCGGCGCGGGAGATCCGGCGCCCTTCGAGTAGCCGATCCGAGCGGTGGGATAGGCGTCCGGGTAGATGCGCCATAGTGGGTGCCATGGATCTACGCGTTTTTACCGAACCGCAACAAGGCGCTACCTATGACGATCTGCTCCGGGTCGCGCTGGCTGCGGAGTCACTTGGCTTCGGAGCGTTCTTTCGGTCCGACCACTATCTGGCCATGGATGCAGATGGTTGGCCCGGACCGACAGATGCCTGGCTGACCATTGCCGGCCTGGCTCGCGACACCAGCACGATCAGGCTCGGCACGCTGGTGACATCGGCAACCTTCCGCTACCCGGGGCCGTTGGCCATTTCGGTGGCGCAGGCCGACCAGATGAGCGGCGGCCGGGTCGAACTCGGCCTCGGCGCCGGCTGGTATGCCAAAGAGCATGCCGCCTACGGCATCCCATTCCCGCCGGTCGGGACCCGATTCGATCGGCTGGAGGAGTCACTTGAGGTGATTACCGGACTGTGGCGCACACCAGCCGGGGATACCTTCACCTTTACCGGCAGACATTTTGAGGTCAAGGACTCCCCGGCCTTGCCGAAACCAGTCCAGACGCCGGGCCCGCCGATCCTGATCGGCGGCATGGGTAAGAAACGGACACCGGCACTGGCCGGACGGTTTGCCGACGAGTTCAACCTTCCTTTTGCCTCCGTTGAGGACACGAGGGACCAGTTCAGCCGGGTCCGCAATGCCAGCGAACGTCATGGCCGAAATCCGCACTCGCTGACCTACTCCAACGCACTGACGGTGTGCTGTGGCCGCGACAACGCCGAGATGGCTCGGCGCGCAGCAGCCATTGGACGCGCGGTGGATGATCTTCGGGCCAACGCACTCGGCGGAACGCCGGCCGAGGTGGTCGACCGGATTGGCCAGTACGCCGACGCAGGGTCGCAGCGGATCTATCTGCAGCTCCTGGATCTGGGTGACCTCGATCAGCTGGAGCTCGTCGCCCAGCAGGTAATGTCACAGCTGTGACTCGCGAGACAGCAGCATGCGTTGGCCGCAGTAGGGTCGGCTGTGTACATCCTGCCGACCTTGTGGGCTGACCCCAACAGCGTGTTGTCCTGGACAATGTCGATTTTGTTCTCGATCTTGGCGGTTTACTGCCTCTTTCGGACGATCAGTGCGACCGGGCTCGGTTCACGGGCGGGACACCGTGTTCACGGGATCATGTGCGCCGCCATGTCCTTGATGGTATGGACTGGGGACACGTGGTTCTCGCCTGGCCGCAGATGATCTTCTTTGGCCTGGCCGCTGCTGGCTTTGCCGTCCCGACCATGGTCGGCTGGTTTCGCCCGGTTAG
>JBBSQO010000038.1:0-9661 GCA_038244025.1 Propionibacteriales bacterium | reverse complement strand
GTCCTGCCACTGCGCCGTGAGCCGAGTGATCGTCGAGGGCGACAGCCCGGCGGTGGAGCCGAGGAACTGCTCCAACGCCGACCCGAAGTCACTGGACGACAGGTCCGTGCAGGTACAGCAGCGGCAGCACCTGCACGTCACCCCGCCGAGGCCATCCACAGGTTCTGATCATTGCTCCTAGGTTCGGCTTCCGTTCGAGTCTTTGCTGAGAGAGTTTTGCTGAGACACTTTTACTAGAGAGTTTTACTGAGAGAGTTTTGCTGTGGAGAACTTCACTACCAACAGGTCTCAGGTCTCAACAGGTCTCAGGTCTCAACAGGTCTCAACAGATCTTGAACACTTAACCCTCAAGGCTCACCCGCTGGCATGCAGAATTGCGGGAACCGCGGTCGACTCTGTCCAGCGCACCGTGCGCCGGGTAGTGTTTGCCTCGCCCCCGAACTCGGAGAAGCCCATGAGCTACTACCCGCAGCAGCAGCAGCTGGTCGCGCCAATGCGTCACCAGTGCTCCACCGCGCACATCGTGATTGCCTGGATCGTCGCATTCTGCACGTTCCTCTACCTGCTGCCGTGGGCGGTTGCCGCGACCCGCAGCAAGTCCAACGTCGGAGGCGTTGTGCTGATCAACCTGCTGCTGGGCTGGACCGTGATCGGCTGGGTGGTCGCGCTGGTGATGGCCTGCTCCGCCGAGTCCGGCGGTGTCGTGGTGATCAACAATGGGAACGGACCGGGGCACCCGGGGATGGGTCCGCAGCAGATCCAGGGGCAGCCTTCGTACCCTGGCCCGCAGCACCCGGTTGGCCAGCAGGCACAGTTCGGCCACACCCCGCCGCCTGGTGCCCAGCACAGCCCGCCACCGGTGTTCTACGGCGACGCACCCGGCACCGGCTACGGTGATCAGCATGCCTTCGGGCTCTCGTCGACCGACGCAGGCGACACCTATCCGGAGATCACCCAGGAGCTGCCGGTGTTCGACCCGCAGCGTGGCACCTTCGACCCGTACCGGGATACCGGCAGGCAACAATAGGCTCCATGTCGTCAGCTCCAGGCCCGCAGCGGGAAACCATGGTCAAGTCGGCTCCGGACCGGCCGTGGGTGCGTCGGCGGGCAGTGGCACGGCTGGGCGCGGCCAAGCTGGCCGGCCGGCTGGCCGCCAGGGCATCTCGGGTAGCAGGACGCGGCAGCGGCGCCTCGATCCGCGGTCAGGTCATGCTGCGGATCGACCCTGCCGCACTGGGCAAGCTGCTGCAGGGGCGCCGGATCGCCATGGTCTCCGGCACCAACGGCAAGACCACCACCACCCACCTGCTGGCCGCGGCAGTCAAGGCCTCCCTCGGCCACAACACGAACCGGATGGTCACCAACGCCGACGGCGCAAATCTCCACCACGGCATCGCGTCGGCTTTGGGTGAGTCACCCAGGGCCGACATTGCCATCCTGGAGACCGATGAACGGGTGGTGGCCGACATCGTCCGGCTGGGAAGCCCGGAAGTCCTTGTCCTGTTGAACTTCAGCCGCGACCAGCTGGACCGGCACCATGAGATTAAGGCGCTCGGGCGAAGCTGGCGCGACGCCCTGGAGCTTGCCGGACCAGCAGGCCCGGTGGTGGTGGCCAATGCCGAGGAACCCCTAATTGTCTGGTCGGCCCAGACGGCTCGGGAAGTCGTCTGGGTCAACACCGGATCGACCTGGATCCAGGACGCGTCCCTGTGTCCCAGCTGCGGCTCCATGCTGACCCGTACCGAACCGGGCCCGGCCACCGGCACCGGCGGCCACTGGCACTGTACCGGCTGTGAGCTGGCGCAGCCGTCGGCAACCTACGCCGTGGTGGACGGCAAGATCGTCGACCCAGACGGGCAGAGCTGGGACCCCGAGCTGCAGATCCCCGGCGCCTTCAACGTGGGCAACGCCGCTTGTGCCCTGGCCGCAGCGCAGCTGATGGGGGTGCATCCGGGCACCGCCTTTACCGGCATGCGTACGGTGCGAGCACCCGCCGGCCGCTTTGCCACCGCCACGTTTGGCGAGACCACCGCCCGGCTGCTGCTGGCCAAGAATCCGGCCGGCTGGGCCGAGGCGCTGCCGCTGATTCAGACCAAGACGGTGATCTTGGCCATCGACTCGGCCGCCGCCGATGGCCGCGACGTCTCCTGGCTCTGGGATGTTGACTACGAGCAGCTGGCCGGTCGTACGGTGATCGCCACTGGCCCTCGGGCCCAGGATCTGGCGGTACGGCTTTCCTATGCCGGTCTCGATTACCGGTGCATCCCCGACCTTGCCGGTGCGCTGGCGGGCCACCGACAGCCGGTCGATGTGATCGCGACCTACACCCCGTTCCAACGACTCCGCAAGCTGGGAGGTGTCTGATGACCGGCGATCGGGTGGATGTCGTTTTGGTGTACCAGTCTTTGTTGGGCATCTATGGCGATCGGGGCAACGCGACGGTGCTGATGAAACGGCTGGCCTGGCGGGGTTTCGACCCGGTACTGACCGTCGTCGAGCCGGGCGATCGGCTACCCGACAACGGCCAGGTGTACCTGCTGGGTGGCGGGGAGGACAGCGCTCAGACTTCTGCGGTACGGGCGCTGCAGGTCGACGGCGGCTTGCACCGTGCGGTGGACCGCGGCGCGGCATTGCTGGCGGTGTGCGCCGGATATCAGATCGCCGGCCAATCCTTCACCGTTGGTGACAATGAGGAGGCGATCGAGGGGCTCGGTCTGCTCGATGTCACCTCCACCCGGGGGCCGGTCCGGGCCGTGGGTGAGATCCTCTCCCGCTGGGTCGGCGTGGACGGTGATGACCAGTGGATCACCGGGTTCGAGAACCATGGCGGCTATACCCGGCTCGGCCCGGCAGCCAAGCCGCTGGCCCTGGTGGAGTACGGGATCGGTAACTGCGCTGACGGCACCGAGGGGGCCGTCACCGGCACCGTGATCGGCAGCTACCCCCATGGCCCGCTGCTGGCCCGCAACCCGGCGCTGGCGGACCATGTCCTGGAGCTGGCGCTGGGTACCACGCTGAAGCCGCTGATCCGGCCCGAGGTGACCGAGCTCCGCCGCCAGCGGCTGGCCGCAGTACGCCGTCTCAACCGCTGAGGCGAGCAGGTAATGTGCCCAACATGAAGACACGCACACTGGGCCCGTTCACCGTCGCTGCCATCGGCCTGGGAGCCATGCCACTCTCTCAGGGCAAGGAGACCACTCCACCTCAAGATCAGGCCATCCGCACAGTCCATGCCGCACTGGATGCCGGCGTCACCTACATCGACACCGCAGACATCTATGCACCCAGCTGGGACACGATGGGGCACAATGAAGCGATCATTGCCAAGGCGCTGAAGTCGTACGGCCAGGACACCGACCAGATCGTGGTCGGCACCAAGGGCGGCATCACCCGCGCTGCCGGTGAGGAGTGGGGGCGAGACGGCTCGCCGGACTATCTCCGTAAGGCGCTGGAAGCCTCCCTGCGGGCGCTTGGTGTTGAGGTCATCGACCTCTACCAGTGGCACCGACCGGACCGCACCCGCGACTATGCCGAGGTGGTCGAGACGTTCAAGGCCTTCCAGCAGGAAGGGAAGATCAGCGCCGTGGGCATCTCCAACGCCAATGCCGACGAGATCCGGACCGCAATCAATGTTCTCGGCGCGGACGGCCTCGCATCGGTGCAGAACGAGTTCTCCCCCTCCTTCCAGTCATCGAGGGCCGAGCTGGACCTGTGCGGTCAGCATGGCATCGCCTTTTTGCCGTACAGCCCGCTGGGCGGCATTGGTGCTGCGTCGAAAGAGGTCGGCACCACGTTCGCCGCCTTCTCCGACATCGGTGCTGCTCATGGCGTCAGCCCACAGCAGGTCGTGCTGGCCTGGGTGCTGAGCCTGGGTGATCACGTCATCCCCATTCCAGGCGCCAGCCGGCCGGAGTCGATCACCGATTCCGCCCGGGCCGCGGATCTTGAGCTCAGCAAGGATGAGCTGGACCGCTGTGCGGCCGCGGTCTCGGCCGGTTGAGGCATGGCTAGCGGGCCCTCGGCCGAGGTGATCATCATTGGCGGTGGCCACAATGGTCTGGTGGCGGCGGCCTACCTGGCCCGGGCTGGAAAGAAGGTGGTCCTGCTCGAGGCCCGGATGGATCTTGGCGGCGCCGTCGCCTCCAGCCATGTCTTTGCCGGCCAGGACGCGTTGCTTTCCCGGTTCTCCTATCTGGTCTCGGTGCTGCCGGTGAGGATCATCGATGATCTCGGCCTGGAGCTGGAGCTGCGCTCCCGGACGGTAGCCTCGTACACGCCCATCGGCGACGGTGGCCTCCTGGCCGAGCGGGTCGAGGGTCCAGCGACCCGAGAGTCCTTTCGGGCCGCAACCGGCAGCGACGAGGAATACCGAGCCTGGTGCGCCTTTCATCGCGCCATCCGCGGTTTCGCCGAGGTGGTGGCCCCGACCTTGACAGGCCCGCTTCCCAACGCGCGGGAGCTCAAACGTCGCGTCGCGCCGGAGATCTGGCGAGGCCTGGTGGAGCGGCCGATCGGGGAGCTGCTGGAGTCGACGTTCGCCCACGACACCGTACGGGGTGTCCTGCTCACCGATGCGTTGATCGGCACCTTCGCCGACGCTCACGACCCATCGCTGGTCCAGAACCGCTGCTTTCTCTATCACATGATCGGCAACGGGACCGGCGAATGGAAAGTCCCGGTCGGCGGCATGGGCGCGGTAGCCGGATCACTGGAGCTCGCCGCCCGGCAAGCAGGCGCCGAGCTGCGCAGCCGCACACCCGTCAGGTCACTGACCGCCGATCGGCACGGCGGTGGGACCGTCACGCTCGCCGACGGCTCGCCGCTGTCCGCTCCAGCGGTGCTGGCGAACTGTGCTCCCAGCACGCTTGCGGCGCTGCTCGGCGACGACGCCGCGATGAAGCCTGAAGGGAGTCAGCTGAAGATCAACATTCTGGTCACCAGGCTGCCCAAGTTTCGCTCACGTGTCGACCCCAAGACGGGTTTCGCCGGCACCCTGCACCTCGGGCAGGGCTATCGACAGCTGCGGCAGGCCTACCAGGAGGCCGAGTCCGGCCGCATCCCCAACCCGGTGCCGAGCGAGGTCTACTGCCACTCGCTCACCGATCCCTCCATCCTGAGCGAGGAGCTACAGGAGCAGGGCTTCCATACCCTGACGCTCTTCGCAGTGCACACGCCAGCGCGGTTGTTCACCGACCATCCGGACCAGGCTCGTCAGGTGGCAGGCGCCAATGCCCTGGCCAGTCTGCAGGCCGTGCTGGCCGAGCCTCTGGAGGACTGTCTGGCCCACGATGCGCAGGGAAACCCCTGCGTCGAGGTGATGACACCGCTGGACATCGAGGCCGCCACCGGGATGCCCGGTGGGCACATCTTTCACGGTGATCTGGCCTGGCCCTGGCTTGCCGATGACGCAGCAGCAACCACCCCGGCACAGCGCTGGGGTGTCGCCACACCATGGCCAGGGATCCTGCTCTGCGGCTCCGGCGCCGTCCGCGGTGGTGCAGTCAGCGGTCTTGGCGGCCAGAACGCCGCGATGGCCGTACTTGAGGAAACCCAGTCGCCATTTCGATTTCCCTCAGAGTACTGATTTTGCTAGTGTTTCTTCTCGCGCGCCGCTAGCTCAATTGGCAGAGCAGCTGACTCTTAATCAGCGGGTTGGGGGTTCGATTCCCTCGCGGCGCACCAGGTTTTTTTCATCCCCTACGCCACTCGTCGCTGGTGATGTGCGAACCCCCTTGCGGGCCCATCTGCAGCATGCCGCCGTCCACCGCCCAGGACGCCCCGGTGACATAGCTGGCTTCGGCGGAGGCCAAAAAAGCGATCACCGCCGCGATCTCCCTCGCATCGCCCGGCCGGCCGAGCGGTATCCCGGGCCGATGCTGTGCGTGTGGATCTTCGTCGGTCTGCGACGTCATCGGTGTGGCGATCTCGCCCGGAGCCACCGCGTTGGCCGTGATGTTGTACTCACCGAGTTCGAGGGCCATGGTCTTGATCAGACCTCCAAGTCCATGCTTGGCAGCATCGTAGGCACTCGAGCCGACCCGTGGCTGGTGCTCGTGCACACTGGTAACGGCAACGATCCGACCACCGTTTCCGGCTGCCACCATCAGGCGTGCCGCCTGTTGCAGGCAGACGAAGGCACCATCAAGATCAACGGCCAGAGTGTGGCGCCATTGCTCAAGGGTCAGCTCCAGCAGCGGCGTATTTTCGCCGGTGCCGGAATTGTTGACAAAGACGTCCAGACCGCCGAGCTGTTGGGCCAGCGAATTGACGACCTCCGCACAACCGTCGATATTGGAGGTATCCATTTGGGCAATCGACGCTCGACGCCCATGAGACTCGACCTCCGCTGCCGTTAGATCGGCGCCGGAGGAGTCGGAATGCCAGGTGATGCCGACATCCATTCCCGCCTTCGCCACGGCCACCGCCGTAGCCCTGCCAATACCGGAGTCGGAACCGGTGACGATCGCTCTGCGGGGTTCGAATGCCATGCTCGGGTCCTGTCGTTTGAGTACTGGAAACGCTACTTAATGATACTTTCCAGCTTCTTCTGCAGCTCCGTCAGAGCCTGATCCACCGGTTTTTGTCCCTGTAAAGCACTGTAGACGGCGTCCTGGATCGCCAGCGTGACGTCACCGTACTGAACTACCGTCGGGCGAGGCTGCGCCTTCTCGATGGACTTCTTCAGCGCTGGAAGGTAGGGGTAGATCTTGATGAGATCCGGGTCGGTGTACAGGCTTGCCAGTGGCGGTGGCGCGGCCGTCTTCAGCAGTCGCGTCTTCTGCGCCTGCGGGGTGTTCAGGTACTTGATGAACGCGACCGCCGTGCCCTTGTTCTTTGCAAATGAAGAGATGGCGAAGTTGTTGCCGCCGAGCATCGAGACGCCGGGACCGTTGAGCCCGGGCAACGGCGCGACACCGAACTTGCCCGCTACCTTGGAGGACCCATCGGTCTTGTCGGCCAGCGCATAGACGTAGGCCCAGTTGCGGAGAAAGATCAGCTTGCCGCTCTGGAAAGCTTGCCGTCCCTCTTCCTCCTGCCAGGTGATGGCAGCCTTCGGTATGGTGCCGTCCTTGAGGCCATTCACCAAGAAGCTCAGGCCCTTGGCTGCTTCGGGTGTGTCGACCTGCGGCTTTCCGTCCGCATCGGTGATGGCACCGCCGGCCGAGGCGACGGCCTCGGCGAAGTTCACCGTCAAGCCCTCGTACTTGTTGAACTGCCCCCCGTAGCAGCCGAGGCTTTGATTACCCTGCTTGGCCTTGATCTTGGCGCAAGTCGCCTTCATCTCCGCCCAGGTGGTCGGCGGCTTGGCCCCGACCGAGTCCAGCAGGTCCCTGCGGTAGTAAAGCAGACCGGCTCCGGTCGCATCCGGCTCCGCATACACCTTGTCAAAATATTTCACTGTCTCGATCGTCGCCGGCAGGTATCCCTTCATCGGGAAATCCACCGATGACAGCGCGTCGACCCAGCCATTGGCGGCGAACTCGGCCGTCCAGACGGCATCCAATCTGACCACCGTGAAATCGGCCGACTTCAGTTGGGCGTTCTGGATCAGCTGGTTGCGTTGCCCGTCCGCCGCGTCGGGGAGCGTAACTATGCTGACCTTCTGGTCTGGATGCTGCTTGTTCCAGACCTTGATTTCTTTGTTCCGCTCGCCAGTGACGTCCTTGCCGGCAACGAAGGTGATCGGGCCCTTCTCAGTAGCGGCCGGGCGGCTTGGGCTGCTGGGGGTTCCCGGTTGGCCGCTACCACCGCAGGCGGCGGCCATCAGTACGGCGCTGATCGAGAGAACGGCAAGGACACTGCGGCGTGTCCGCCCCCTGGGTGACATGAACGGCTCCATCCTGCTACTTCACTCCTCCTGCTGTCAGGCCCGCGACAATCCGGCGCTGGAAGATCAGCACCCCGATCAGCAGCGGTACGGTGACGATCACACCGGCGGCCATGATGGTGCCGTACGGGGTGTCGAAGCCAGTGGCGCCGGTGAACTTGCTGATCGCGACCGTAGCCGTCATGATCGTTGGTTCCCGAGCAAACATCAAGGCGATGATGAACTCGTTCCAGGCTGCGATGAACGTGATGATTGCTGTGGTCAGCACCCCCGGAGCGGCCAGTGGAAGGATAATCTTCGCGAAGGCTTGGCCGGGCGTGCAGCCGTCAACCATGGCCGCCTGTTCCAGCTCTACTGGAAGCTGGCGGAAGAAGGCGGTCAGATTCCACACTGCCAGTGGCAAGGCAAAACTGAGGGTTGGCAGGATCAGCGCCTGGTAGGTGTTGATCCACGAGAACGGGAACCATGAGTAGCTGCCGCTGAACATCTTCAGCAGCGGCACGATCAAGGTAATCCCGGGAAACATCGAGGTGGCGATGATCAGCCCGAGCGCCAAGGACTTGCCGCGGAAGTTCAACCGTGCCAGCGCATAGGAGGCGACGATGCCGATCACCAGGGTGAGCAGCGTGGTCACACCGGACACGATCACCGAGTTGAGCAGTGCCCGACCGAAATGGTTGTCACCGGCGAAGACCCCGATGAAGTTGGCAAACGATGCCGGGCGCGGCAAGAAGTCGGTGCTGCGTCCCATAGTCGGTATCCGCAGCGAGGACACGATCATCCAATAAAACGGGATGATGCAGTAGATGACGATCACGGCCATCCCCACATAGGTCGCGATCTTCCCGATCATGGCCTTCCGGCTCTTCTTCGGCGCCGCCAGAGCGGCGATCTCCTCCGCGGCCAGACGATCCTGCCGTCCCGGCTCAACCGTGGTGGCGGTCATGGCATTGCTCCTGACGTGATCGTGGGCTTGGCCTTCTTGCGACCCTTGACCGCCTTGATCCTCTTCTTCTCGTCGGCGTCACCGACCACGTCAGCGCCCAATACCCGGACGAAAAGGTAGGCAATCAAGACGATGTAGAGGAAAAGAATGATCGAGTAGGCCGAGGCCGGCCCGTACCGAGTCTGGTTCGCCTCCTGAAAAGCAAACATCGACAAGGTTTCCACCGAGTACTTGCCGGGACCGATCATGCCGTACGGCAGATCGAACATCTTCATCGTGTCCAGGGCTCGAAAGAGCACCGCGACCACCAGTGTGGGTTTCACCATTGGCAACGTGATCCGCCAAAACGACTGCCAGGCAGTGGCGCCGTCCACTTTGGCCGCTTCATAGATATCGGCCGAGATGGTCTGCAGGCCGGCGAGCGTGAGCAGGCCGATGAACGGGGCTGTCTTCCAGACATCGGCAATCACGATGGCCCAGAACGACTGTGGACCGTCGGCCAGCCAGAGAACCTTTGTGCCGATCACCTTGTTCATCACACCGGCCTCATCGAAGATCAGCTTCCACATCAACGCCGAGACAATGGTGGGGATGGCCCAGGGCACCAGGATGCCGGCCCGGACCACGCCGCGGCCCTTGAAGGCCTTGGCCATGATCAACGCCATCAGGACACCGAGCACGGTCTCGATCAACACACAGAAAACGGTGAAGAGCGAGGTATTGATGAAGGCATTCCAAAACCGGTTCATGGTGCCATAGTTGGCGCTGACATCGTTCTGGCCGGAGAAGATTCCGGTGAAGTTTCCCAGGCCGGCGAAATGCTCGCTGTTGTCGACCATGCCGGTCTGGGGATTGACCCCGGAACTGGTCTTGAAGAAGGACTCCCG
>JBBSQO010000037.1:0-9756 GCA_038244025.1 Propionibacteriales bacterium | reverse complement strand
GAAAGCGTTGAAGTTGACACCGTCGATCACCCCGGGCGGGATGACACCCATGTTGCCGGCAGCGGCCTCGGTGATGACGGCCGCGATCTCGTCGCCGTACTGGGCAAAGGCGTCCCGGACCGCCTGCCGGTCGTTGTACGGCAACACCAGCGTGTCCCGGGTGGTGGCTGCGGTGACGCCCGGGGTCTCCGGCAGCCCCAGCGTGGCGACTCCGGAGCCGGCCGAGGCTAGCAGGGCATCCACGTGGCCGTGATAGCAACCGGCAAACTTGATGATCTTGTCCCGGCCGGTGCTGCCCCGGGCCAGCCGCAGCACCGACATGGTGGCCTCGGTGCCGCTGTTCACCAGCCGCACCTGCTCGACCGGCGTACGGTCAATGATCTCCTCGGCCAGCTCCACCTCGGCTCTCGTCGGGGCACCGAAGGAGGTGCCCTGCGCCGATGCTTTGCTCACCGCGGCCAGCACCTCGGGATGGGCGTGGCCGAGCAGCATCGGACCCCAGGAACAGACTAGGTCCACCAGATCGTTGCCGTCCGCGTCTCTCAGGTGGCAACCGCGAGCCGAGGCGATGAACCGTGGTGTGCCGCCGACTGCGTTGAAGGCACGTACCGGCGAGTTCACCCCACCCGGGATCACCTCTTTGGCCCGGGCAAAGAGCTCGCCAGATTTTAGGTCAGTCGAGCCAGGTCGGATGTCAGTCAAGCCAGGTCGGATGTCAGTCAAGGGATGTTCCTTCCTGAGTTCATGTCCCCTTCCCCATTCATGACCCCTGCCCATTCATGACACGGGCGACATAACGTTGCGCCCATTGCAGGGACCAGTAGGACAGCACGATGTCGGCACCGGCCCGACGGATGGACAGCAGGGTCTCGTCGATGGCACGGTCACGGTTGATCCAGCCGTTGGCCGCAGCAGCCTCGACCATTGCGTACTCGCCGGAGACGTTGTAGGCCGCCACCGGCAGATCCACCGCCGCCCGGACGGCAGCAAGCACATCCAGATACCCCAAGGCCGGCTTCACCATGATCACATCCGCCCCTTCGGCGACATCGAGGGCAACTTCGCGCAACGCCTCCCGGCTGTTCGCCGGGTCCTGCTGGTAGGTGTTGCGATCCCCTTGCAGCGAGGATGAGACCGCCTCCCGGAACGGGCCATAGAAGGCGGAGGCATACTTCGCCGCGTAGGCCATGATCGCGACGCAGCCGTACCCGTCGGTGTCGAGCATTGCCCGGATGGCACCGACCTGGCCATCCATCATGCCGCTGGGCGCGACCAGATGGGCACCGGCCGCGGCATGCAACGAGGCCATCTCGGCATAAATGCCGACCGTGGTGTCATTGTCGACCTGGCCGGAAGGGGTCAGCACCCCACAGTGGCCATGATCGGTGAACTCGTCCAGACAGACATCGGTCATCACCAGGCAGTCGTCGCCGACCTCGGAACGTACCGCCCGGATGGCGACATTGAGGATGCCTCCCGGATCAAGTGCGCCAGAACCGCGGGCATCCTTGAGCTCGGGGATCCCGAACAGCATCAGCCCGGCCAACCCGGCCCGGGCCGCCTCCACCGCCACCTCGCGGAGCGAGTCCAGGCTGTGCTGCACAACGCCCGGCATCGAACTGATCGGCCGTGGCTGGCTGATGCCCTCGGCGACGAACACCGGCAGCACCAGTTGCCGCGGCTGCACCGCGGTCTCGGCCACCATGGCACGGATAGCCGGATTGCGGCGCAACCGCCGGGGGCGGATCTGGCGTGGGTCCGCCCGGCGAGTCGTCACTTCCGCATCGACACGCCGCGAGAATGGGTGAGCTAGTGACGGGTCGGCAGACATCAGGACCGGCGGCGAATACTGGATTTGCGCTGCGAAGGCTTGATCACCGGCTCGCCGGCAGCGACGAAGGCATCCCGGCGATCGGCAGCAAAACTGGCCAGCGCGTCGGCCAGCTCCACCACCGAAGGCTTCGCTGCCATCACATCCACCCGCAGGCCATGCTCCTCACAGGTCTTGGCCGTGGCCGGACCGATCACCGCGATCACCGTGGAGGCATGCGGCTTGCCGGCAATCCCGACCAGGTTGCGGACGGTCGAGGACGAGGTGAAGACCACCGCATCAAACTTGCCGGCCTTGATCGCCTCCCGAGTCGGTGCGGGCGGCGGGGCGGCGCGCACGGTCCGGTAGGCCGTCACGTCCTCGACCTCCCAGCCCAGTTCAACCAAGCCCGCGGCCAGCGTCTCGGTGGCAATGTCGGCGCGGGGCAGGAAGACGCGGTTGATCGGGTCCAGCACCTCGTCGTACGGCGGCCACTCCGCCGCCAGTCCGGCGGCGGACTGCTCTGCCTCGGGCACCAGATCGGCGCCGATTCCCCACGCCTGCAGGGCTGCGGCAGTGCTGTCGCCGACCGCGGCCACCTTCAGGCCGGAGAAGGCGCGGGCGTCCAGACCGTACTGGGCAAACTTCTCCTTGACCGCCCGGACCGCGTTGACCGAGGTGAACGCGATCCATTCGTAGCGGCCCTCCACCAGTCCGCGGATGGCCTTGTCCATCTGCTGCGGGCTGCGCGGCGGCTCCACCGAGATGGTCGGTACCTCTTCACTGTGGGCGCCATAGCTCCGCAGCCGGGTGGTCATCGGCGCCGCCTGGTCCTTGGTCCGTGGGACCAGCACCCGCCATCCGAACAACGGCTTCGTCTCATACCAGCTGAGCGCCCCGCGCTGCTCCACCGCGGCGCCCAGCATCACGTGGATCGGGTCGTCGGCAGGCAGCCGGGCGGCCTCAACCGCGACCGCCAGCTCAGTCAGGGTCGTATGCACGCTGCTTTGCTCGGTACTGCCACCGCGGAAGGTCACCAGCACCGGGTCTGCGGCCGGCCGACCCGCCAGCAAAGCGGCGCCGACCAGGTCGCCGACCAGTCCGGCCCGGGTGCTGACCACCAGCGTGTCGACTGCTGCCCACTGCGCCGTCTGCGTCTTGGGGAACCTTCCTTCCAGCGCCGAGACGAAGTGCACCCCGCCGGCATGATTGAGCGGCAGCCCGGCATATTCGGGAACTGCCGTCAGGCTGGAGACGCCGGGCACCACCTCGAAGTCAATCCCGCCCCGGACACAGGCAGCCGCCTCGTCAGCGACGCCGTTGTCGAGGAACGGGTCGCCACACACCAGCCGCACCACCCTAGCGCCGCTGACCGCAAGCCTGAGGACCGCCTTGGCCCGGGCGGACGGGGTCAGCTGCTTTCCTGCCTCAGACAGCCCGAGCGTGCTGACGACAGTCTTGTCGTCCAGCGTGATGGCTGGGTGGTCGAGAACCTCACGTTGGGCGTCCGTGTCCAAGATGACGGCCTGGGCGTCGGCCAGGGCCGCGATCGCGCCCAGAGTCAGCAGGTCGGGATCACCGGGGCCGGAGCCGACAAAGATCACCCGGCCACGGGCCACGGGCGCGGCCGGAGTTGCTGGGGACTGGGTAGGAGACTTGCGGACCGAAGAAGTGCTCACAGGCGTTTCTCACGTTCTTTGCTGCGCCGGGCCATCGTCGGGCTCGGCGATTTGTGTGGCCCGTCCCGTTCCGGCTGGATCGGGCCAGGCTGGATCGGGGCGGTACCTTGGGTCAAACTCTTTAGTTTTTCTTGGTACTGCTCGTGTTCTGGTACTACCTGCTCGGAACGGCATCCTCCCCGGACAGCCGGGCCAGAGCCCGCCGGGCAAGATCGCGTCCCAAAGTTGCGGCTTCGGTTGCTGGCCCGGCTGTTTCGACCCGAATCAACAGGTCCGAATCGGCCGGGTGTGCGACGTTGCCTCCTAAAGTTCTCCCAATTACACCGCCCATAGTCAAATCGGCGCTTGTACCATGGACCGATTTGACATTTGCAGCGGCACCAACAGGTGCCAGACAGCCAGCCTCCAGGGTGGCTAGAAAGACCCGCTCTGCAAGGGTTTCCGCCCGTGCGGCCGGGTCGTCCAGCTCGGCCACTGCGGCTGAAATCCAGTCTTCGCATCGCCGAGAGGTTTCCAGCGCGAGGGCACCCTGACCAGCAGCCGGCAACCAGACATCGGCGGCCAGCAGCTCTGCCGGCAGGCCCCTGATCTCCACCCGTCCACTGCCCGTTGCCGGGCCGCCGGACAGGTAGCCGAGCCGGCGCAACCCGGCCGCAGCTAGCACGATGGCGTCCAGCGAACCGTCCTGAACCAGACCCAGCCGAGTGCCCACATTGCCGCGGATCGGGACCACCTCGACGTCGAGCCGCCGCTCGGCAGCTAGCGCCTGGAGCTGCACGGCACGACGCGGCGCACCGGTTCCGATCCGGGCACCGTCCGACATCGAGTCGAGGTCAATGCCGACAACGACGTCACGGACGTCCTCGCGGACCGGGATGGCGAGCAGCTCAAGTCCGGGAGCGGCCATGGTCGGCAGATCCTTCAGCGAGTGCACGGCGAGGTCGATCCGACCAGCCAGCAGGCCATCGCGGACCGCCGAGGTGAAGACGCCGGTGCCGCCGATCTCGGTCAGCGGTCGGCGGTCGGTGTCCCCAGAGGTGGTGATGCCGACCAGCACCGAGTCGTGTCCGTGCTCGGCAAGCCGGGCCGCGACCCACTGCGCCTGCGCCTGGGCCAGCCGGGACTTGCGGGCGCCAATCCGGATCACCTGGCTGCCTGTGCGCCGAGCGCTGCCCTCTCCTTTGACGGTGGTCATTGGCCCACCTCCGAAGAGAGGACGGCAGTGATCGAGCTCGGGTCAAGATCGAAGAGATCCCTCAGCGCGGCCGCATAGTCGACGTTGTGCGGTTCCGTGGCCAGTTCCTGGACCCGTACGGTCGGATGATGCAGCAGCTTGTCGGCGACCCGGCGTACGGTCCGCTGAACCTCAGCCCGCTCAATTGCCGACAGACCCGGCAACCGGGAGTCCAGCCGCTTCATCTCAGTAGCCACCACAGCAGAGGCCATGGTCCGCAGCGCCACCACCGTCGGGGCTACCGAGACAGCTCGGCGGACACCGAGAAAGTCCTGCACCTCGGTCTGTACCAGCAGCCGGGCGGACTCGACCTCGTCGGAACCCGCCGAGTCTAGCTCGCCATCCCTCAGCTCCCCATTGATCAGGCCGGCCAGGTTCACCAGTGTGAGCTGATCCAGCTCCGCGACATCCGTGGCGACATCTCCGGGCAGGGCGAGATCGACGATGCCCCGGACAGAGGTGCCAGCCAGCATGTCGGCGGTTACCACGATGTCCCGGGCCCCGGTGCAGGTGACGATGGCGTCCGCGGACTCCATCGCCTCGCCCAGCCGGGACCAAGCCAAAGCCCGGCCGCCGATGAATGCGGCGAGCCGCTGGGCCCGCTCCAGGGTCCGGTTGACACAGGTCACCTGCGCGCCGGCGGACGCCGCCGTACGGGCGGCAAGACTGGCCATTGAGCCGGCCCCGATAACCGTCACCCGCTGGCCGAGCAGCGGACCGGTTGCCTGGGTCAGCTGGTGGAACGCGGCCGTAACCAGGGATCGTCCGGCAGTCCCGACGGCGGTCTCACGGTGCACCCGCTTGGCCACCCGGATTCCCTGCTGGAACAGGGCATTCAGCACCGTCCCGACGGTGCCGGCCTGTTGACAGTTCGTCAAGGCGGCCCGGACCTGACCGAGGATCTGGTTCTCACCGACCACCATCGAATCCAGTCCCGCGGTAACGGAGAAAAGGTGCGCGACGGCCCCTTCGTCAAAATGCACCGTGCAGTGGCCGCACAGCTCATCCAGAGCAATCCCGCTGGACTCGGCCAGCTGAGCGGTGACATCATCCAGGCCACCGTGAAACCGATCAACTCCGACATAGATCTCGGTCCGGTTGCAGGTCGACAGGACGACAGCCTCATCAATGAAATCCGACGCCACCAGGCCGCCGGCCAGCTTCATCGAGCCTGGACCATCCAGCGCCAGCCTGGCCAGCGCCTCCATCGACGCGGTCTTGTGCGAGACACTGACGACAAGAATACTCATGATCACTTCACCTCGCTACCCTTGGAGACAAGGGACTGGGCACTGTCGTCGCGGGCAGCATCCCTGTCGCAGGCAGCGCCGTGCTATCCAGTGCTTCGTCGCCCTTGCGTTGTTCATGGTAGGCCAGGATCTGAAGTTCCTGTCCAAGGTCAACCTTGCGGACGTTCACGCCAGCGGGAACAGTCAGTACGGTGGCGGCAAAGTTCAGGATGCTGGTCACCCCTAGCGTCACCAGCCGGTCGCACACCTGCTGCGCGGCTTCCGGCGGGGTGGCAATGACCGCGATCGTGGCGCCAGTCGTTCCCACCACCGACTCAAGATCCTCAAGCTCCGAGATCGCCACCCCGTTGATCTTCCTGCCGACCTGGGCCGGGGCAGCATCCACCATGGCCACGATGTGGAACCCACGGGAGGAGAAGCCGGCATAGTTGGCCAGCGCGGTGCCGAGGTTGCCGACCCCGACAATGATGACCGGCCAGTCCTGGGACCAGCCCACCTCGCGGCCGATTTCAAGGATCAGGTACTCGACGTCATAGCCGACCCCGCGGGTGCCGTAGGAGCCGAGGTAGGACAGGTCCTTGCGCAGTTGGGCGGAGTTGACTCCAGCACCCTCGGCGAGTGCGCTGCTGCTGATAATGCAGATGTCCTGCTCCAGCAACTGAGTCAGGGCGCGGAGGTAGACCGGCAGCCGGGCGATGGTCGCTTCGGGTATTCCCTTGCTGCTCGGTGCAATCTGATTCTGCGCGGGGGTCACGTCACTCCTGGGCCGCGTCCGGCCGGCTCGCCGGACAGGCCCACCTTAGGAGTTTGTGAACCTGAGCACAAACCCGCCGGGCCGCACACATTGTGCCCATAGACATGCCGAAGGGGAGGAACTTTGTGACGGGTCGGCATGGGGATGAAACCGCAGGCCGGGTCCGGCAAGGTAGCGTCCGGATGATACTGATCCTCCTACCAGGAAAGTCACCATGGCAGCTGCCGGACGACCGAACCCCGTTCCCGAGGACCGGACACCGGTCCATCGTGGCTGATCGGATCGAGATACCGGCAGAGTTTTTGTCCTACGCCAGTCGTGGCGCCGACTGGGTGACCTACCTCGACCGGCTTCCCGGCCTGGTGCTGGACATTGTCGATGACTGGCGGCTGAGGGTCGATGGGCCGGCGACTTATGGACATGCCTCCCTGGTGGTCCCGGTGCGTACGCCGGAGGACCAGCCAGCCATGGTCAAGTTCGGTTTCCCGCACGCTGAGGCAGAGCATGAGCAGCTGGCGCTGCGGGAGTGGCGCGGCAACGGCGCCGTCCGGCTCCTCCGGGCCGACCCGACGCGCTGGGTGCTGCTGCTGGAGCGGGCCCAACCGAGGGACCTGACCACGGTTGAGGTGCTGACCGCCTGCCGGGTGGTGGCCGAGGCCTATCCCCGACTGCACCTACCGGCCATCCCGCAGCTGCGGCGGCTGTCGGCGATCAGCGAGGGCTGGTCCCGACGGTTGTCCGCCCTGCCCCATCAGTCACCGATCCCGAAGCGGTACGTCGAACAGGCCATCTCGTTGGCCAGGGACTTCGCCAGCGATGAGAACACCGATGGCCGCATCATCCACACCGACCTGCACTACGCCAACGTGCTGGCGTCGGCGCGCTTCGAACCAGAGCAGTCTGAACCAGCAGCGTCCGAACCCGCAGCGTCCGAACCAGAGCAGTCCGAACCAGCAGCGTCCGAACCAGCAGCGTCCGAATGGCTGGTGATCGACCCAAAGCCGGTGTCCGGGGATCCGCATTTCGAGGTGGCGCCGCTGCTGTGGAACCGCTGGGCGGAGGTGCTGGCAGGAGGCGATGCCCGCGCTGCGATCCGACAACGGTTCCACACCGTGCTGGAGGTGGCCGGCTTCGATGAGGACCGCACCCGGGACTGGGTGACCGTCTTTGAGATCGTGAATGCGATGTGGACACTTGAGGATCTGGCAGTAGCCGGTCGGCCGGTCCGGCAGCTAACGAGTGAGGACCGAGACTGGATCACCCGATGCATCACCATCGCCAAGGCCGTACAGGAGTGACGTGCCACCTGCCACCCTCAGCGAGTCAGGGCGGCCCGTAGCCGGGCCGGATCGACCCGCCAGAAGTCATGCTGGACCCCGTCCACGAAGGTGACCGGCACCTCATCGGTGTAGCGGGCCGTCAGCTCGGCGTCGCCGGTGATGTCCTTCTCGGTCCAGTCCGCACCGGTCTCGGCGCACACGGCCTTGATGACCTCGATGGCCTTCTCGCACAGGTGGCAGCCGGGCCGGACCAGCACCAGGACCCGCGGTTCGCTCATTTGTCCCCCGCCTCCAGCGGCTCTCGCTCCGCCCCCAGCAGCTCGCGCTCCGCCCCCAGCAGCTCGCGCAGGGCACCCTTGCGGATCTTGCCGGTGGCGCCGCGCGGCAGCTCGTCGACGAAGTGGATCTCGGCCGGTTGCTTGAACCGGGCGAGCCGGGTGGATAGGTGATCACGGATGGCGGCCTCAGTCACCTGGGTTCCCACCATGAAGGCGACCACCAACTCCTGGGTGGCGCTTTCCGGCTGGCCAACGACTGCCGCTGCCTCGACGGAAGGAAGCTCGGTGATCACTTCCTCGACCTCGACCGGGTAGACATGGAAACCGGAGACGATGATCAGCTCTCGAGTTCGGTCCACCAGAAACAGCTCGCCGTCAAGCAGGTAGCCGATGTCGCCGGTCGCAAACCATCCGTCGTCATCCACTCCGCCGGCACCATCGGGCCAGTAACCGGAAAACAGGTTGTTGCCGCGGATCCAGATCTCGGCCGGCTCGGAGTCGTCTTCGCCATCGCCGATGCGCACCTCAACGCCGGGCAGCGGTCTGCCGACGTGGCCAGCACCCAGGATCTCCCCGCCGATCGTGGTGGACACGCCTGGGGCAGCCTCGGTCAGCCCATAGCCCTGCTCCACCCGTAACCCGGTACGGGAGGTGAACTCACCACCCAGCGTCACCGGCAACGATGCGGCACCACTGAGCACCGTCCGTACGCCCGAAAGCCCGGTGGCAAGCCGGTCATCATGGAGCAACCGGTAGATCGCCGACGGGACGAGCGGCAGATTGGTCACCCGCTCGGCCCTGATCGCCTCCAGCACATCATCGACGAAACCGTCCATGACCACCAGCCGGGCACCGGCTGCGGCAGCCACACCCAGGACGGCATTCAGACCGAAGACGTGGAACAGCGGCAGCACGGCCAGCGCGGTGTCGCACGCCCCCACCACCGCCAGGCTGCCGATCTGGGCGCAGTGGGCCAGCAGCGCCCGGTGGGAAAGCATTGCTGCCTTCGGATCGCCAGAGGTGCCGGCGGTGTACAGCAGGACGGCCAACGCCTCGGAATCCCGGGGCGAGGACACCGGCAGCTCCACCGCCGAGGCCAGCCCGGCCAGACCGTCCGGAGTCAACTCAACAGTGCGGAAATCAGCGGTCAGACCAGCAGGCTGGTCCGGGTCGTCGAGCCGGTCGGTGATCATCACCCGGGCGCCGCTGTGGTGGACCATGACGGCGACCTCGTCCAGTGTGCTCATCGGGTTCATCGGAACGACGACGCATCCGGCTCGCAGCGCGGCGAAATAGGCGACGACATACTCGATCGTGTTGGCACCCATGAGCGCGACCCGGTGGCCCGCCACCAACCCGAGGTCGGCCAGGCCGGCCGCAACTGCAGTCACCTGTCGGTCCAGAGCCGCCCAGGTCATCGAGCGCCGGGAATCGTTGCCGATCGCCGGCATCACCAGCGCCTCGACAGCTG
>JBBSQO010000036.1:0-9888 GCA_038244025.1 Propionibacteriales bacterium | reverse complement strand
TCGCCGAAGCCGAGCCCGGCTCACAGTGGACCCTGACGCCGACCTCCCGTCCGGCCTCGTCCGCTCCCGCGGTCGGTTCGGCCAAGGTGCATGTCGAGGAGCAGCGCACCCTGGTGGAGTCTGCGTTCGCCTGACCTGTCGACCCGGCACATTCTCACCATTTTTGTCGGCGTGTCGGTGAGGATGTGACGGGTCGGCGGGATGGTGAGCAGGCCAAGGGAGGTTCAGATTTTCGAAAGGCGCTCTCATGTCAGGTTCCCCATCTTCTCACCCATCTCGGGCCCGCATCGTCAACCGGCTTCGAGCGGCCGGTTGTGTGTTCGCCGAGGACGAGGCGCGACTGCTCGTCTCCACGGCACGGACACCGGCCGAGCTTGCCGCCATGGTGGACCGGCGAGTCACCGGCCTGCCCCTCGAACATGTCCTCGGCTGGGCAGAGTTCTGCGGCCTGCGGATAACGGTCGAGCCAGGGGTTTTCGTCCCTCGCCGCCGCACCCAGTTTCTCGCCCGCCAGGCCGCCAACCTAGCCCGGCCCGGGGCTGTCGTCGTTGATCTCTGCTGCGGCTCGGGCGCGGTGGGTGCCGCGATGACCGCGATCCTGGCACGGGTCGAGTTGTACGCCGCCGACATCGACCCGGTCGCGGTACGGTGTGCCGGCCGCACCCTCGCATCCGTCGGTGGCCACGTCTATGCAGGCGATCTGTATGAGCCACTGCCCGCGAACCTGCGGAACCGGGTCGACATTCTGGTCGCGAACGCACCCTATGTACCCACCGATGCCATCGAGCTGATGCCCAGGGAAGCCCGTATCTACGAACCCCGCAGCGCGCTCGACGGTGGAGCGGACGGTCTTGATGTCCAACGCCGAGTGACCGCCGAAGCGCCACAATGGCTGGCGCCGGGCGGCTATCTGCTGATCGAGACGAACGAGAGCCAGGCGCCGCGGCTCGCCGAGATGTTCGCCAGCAATGGCCTGGCCCCGCGAGTGACCAGCTCAGCGGAGCTCAACGCGACCATCGTGATAGGCCGCAGGCCAGCAGAACCCGCATAATCTCCTATCAGCGGAGGAAAACCGGTCCCAGGTGCCGGTTCCAGCCGGCTGGCATGCAGATTTGCGGGTAATGGGCCGCAGGAGATCAATGGCCTGCAATTGCTCCATCCTCTCCTTGCCGACCTGTCAAGAATGGTGCCCATCGACGGCGTATCCAGTGGGTACTTTGGTGACGGATCGGCGGAACTTCGGGTCAGTCCGCACTCACGCCTGTAGCTGGGCAAGCCAGTCCTTGACTGGTCGAGTTCCGTTCCAATCCCTCATTGCCGGGCGTGTCGGGGGACCTTTGTGACGAGTCGGCGGAGTGGTCCCAGACGCCCCAACTGGAGAGGATCTCGAAGGAGTCTTCGGGAAGCAGACCGAGGGCGCAGTGGTCGATCGCTCGGAGGTGGCGCCAGGCTTCGGCATCGGGCTTGCTGCCGGTCAGCGCGGCGACCAGCAGGGTGAAAGCGATGCCGTGCCCGACCAGCACCACATCTTCGCTGGGAAAGGTGGCCAGGATGGCCAGCGTGGTGTCGACGATGCGCAAGGTGACATCAACCCGGGTCTCCCAGTCGGCTCCGTCCGGGATCAGGCCGTCCCGCAGGTAGGCCGTCACCGCCGCGATGAACTCCGGCTCGCCGGTGATCTCCAGCGGGCGATGAGCGTCCCGGAGCCCCTCAACCTCCTCGACCTCAATGCCGTGCAGTGGAATTTCGTCGGCATCGGGGGAGGAGAACCATCGTGCCTGGGCAGGCAGTACGCCGCTCTCCAGCAGCGGGGCGACGGCGGCCTGCTCATCGGTCTCGTCGGCCGATCCGCTGCCGAAGTACCAGCCCGGGCTAGGGACGTACGGGGCCATCTCGCTGTTCGGGGTAGCACCCGTTATCTCGGCGGCGGCTGTGGCTGGCCGGGGATGCAGCGGATGGACAACGAGGTGCAACGTGCTCACCGGATGAGGATGTCACGCCCGCCGGTCGGCGCGCCAAGCCGTCCCGCTCTGGTGGATGGGCGGCCCGGGATCAGTCGGCTCGCTACCCAGACTCAGAGATGAAGAGCCGATGGGTGCGCGGCTGATTGGAGGACCGGAGCCAGCGCGGCTGCTAGTTGGCTGTGCTGCGCTGTTGGCGGTGGCTCTCCTTGGCACCCAGTGGCCGGTTGTCGCCGAAAGTGCCGACCGTTTGCCGCTTCGCGGCAGCGCGCTTGGATGCTTCTTCCTCCCGCGCCGCTGCGCCGGAGATGCGCCGGTCCGACTCCGCCTGCACCACCGCCGACAGCCGGGTGGCAACCTCCCCCGGCATCTGTGGCGTCGGTTCCGCCGCCAACAGCATGGTCACCTCACCCAGCTCGGCCCTCGCCTGGGAGCACTGCTCACAATGAGCCAGGTGCTCGTCCACGGCCGACCTGCGGACCGCATCTAGCAGACCGGCTGCCGCATCGGCCAGCTCGACGATGGGGACATGATCGGACACGAATGCTTCCTCACCAAGACACTAGCCACGACAAAGAACGACGGGACATTCCCCGCGTTCCGCTTTCGACGTTACCTTGTCGCCCAACGGTTCCCTCGACAATGAGGCTATGGGTGACCTGGAGCCGGTGAGCTGGATCACTCGATCAGCCCCCGGGTCTGCAAGTTCTCAATGGTCTTCCGGCAGCCCTTGTCCAGGTCCGCATCCGGTGCCCAGGTCTGCAGCCAGTCGAAGAAGGTGGAGTGGCCGGTCTGGAGCATGGCCGCCGGTACGTAGTAGTGCCGGTCATCATCGGTCAACCGAACCCGGTAACAAGGACCATTGGGGCTTGATGTCTCACGGACCTGCTCGACCTTGCGGCCATCGAGCTGGACGAACTCCCGAAACCGCCGCACCTTGAGCATCGGTCCGTCGTGCATCATGAACGAACGGGTCCGAAGCCAGACGACGCCAAGGAAGGCCAGCCAGAGAGCCAGCAGCAGGAGCACCACGGCCAGCCAGCCGGCCACCTGGCTTTCGGCGACCAGTGAGGCGGTGACCAGCGCGCCGACGCTGGCGACCACGACGGGCGTGCGCCAGCGGTAGGACGATTCGAGGGGATGCGCCATCAGGCCTGCTCTGCCCCTAGTGCTGGTCGGGGCACGGCGGGCCCTTCTCCCCCTGTGGTGGGCGGAGATGGTGCAGCAACGGCGCCAACCCGGCCCGGCCGCGAGAGCAGCGGCTCTTGACGGTCCCGGTCGCGCAACCGAGGATGCCGGCCGCCTCGGCCACCGAGTAGCCTTCCATGTCGACCAGCACCAAGGCGGCCCGCTGGTCGGCGTTCAGCTGCCGGAGCGCAGCCGCAACATCGGTCATCAGCTCTTTGGCGATCAGCGGGTCATCGGGCTGCTCGGTCGAGCTGAGCTCGGTGGCCCGATCGGGATCCGCTGGCAGTGGCAGGGCAGCCCGTACCCGGTTGCGGCGGATCCGGTCCAGGCAGGCATTGACCACGATCCGATGCAACCAGGTGGTGACCTGGGCGTCGCCACGGAAAGTCGCGGCTCGTCGGAAAGCAGAGATGTAGGCGTCCTGCAGGGCGTCGGCGGCTTCCTCAGGATTGCGCATGGTCCGCAGCGCGACCGCCCACAGCCGGCTTCGATGCCGGGACACGATCAACGCGAAGGCAGTCGGATCACCAGTCACGTGATCAGCCAGCAGCTGCTGGTCGGATCGCTCGTCATCCACTGCTTCGGCATCGGCGATCCCGACTCGATCAGCCATCATCTCACCCCGGCACGGGTCGGGAGCAATGCTCTCGCCCTGTTCCTGGACATCGTCGCCGGCATCGGTGACGGGCCGGGATGCGCTGGTCACCCGCGCACCTCGATTTCGTAGATACCGCCCCGATACTGGGTGCCTTCCCTGGGCAGAGAAATGAGATAGACCAGCACAAACCGGGTCTGCACCGGTGGTGCGAAGGTCAGGTTTGCCGTCCTCCCCGCCTTGGTCTGCGCAGCTACCGTACGCCAGCTCGCCTCGTCATCCATCGGTGGCTCGGTGGTCCCGGCCGGATCATCCTTGGGTACCCGCGCCTCGACCGCGGTGCCGTGGCCGCTCAGGGACAGCTTGACCGAGGAGACGGTACGGCTTTCACCCAGGTCCAGCACCAGCCCAACACCTGGCTTGAGACCGCCCAGTTTCGGGTTGCCACGGTATTCCAGCGTGCGCCAGCGGGTCTTGGGATTGCCATCGTAGGCCAGCGGCACCTCATCCGGGTGCTCCGAACCATTGCCGTTGTTGGCCTTCGGGTCGAAATCCTGGGCGGAGACAATCGGGTACCTGGTCGGCTGCGGAGCGGGTGCCGAGATGGTCGCTGACGGGTCGGCCGAGGTGCGCCGATCGGGTGCGCGGGTGGCCAGCAGGCCGACTGCGGTGCCGATCACCGCCAGCACCAGCAGCACGACCAACAGCGGCACCCAGCGGCGAGAACGCCTCGGTCTGGTGACCTGCTGGGAGGAGTCGGTCCTGCTGGACGGGTGCGCACGACTTCCGGCGGCAGCCGCTACCCGCCCGGCAGCCGCCGGCGAGTGGCTGCGGTCCAGCGATTGGCTGCGCTCCGGCGGATCCGGATCCGGATCCGGATCCGCCCAGGCTGCGCCACCTTGCTCGTACCAGGCCGGAGCCGGTGAGCGGGGTACCTGAGTGCCGGACCCTACCATCGGGACCGGTTGCCGCAGCCGTCGTTCCAGGTCCGCCGAGGCGTCGGCAGCGCCCAGCACCTTGGTCAGGGCATGGACCACGTCGGTTGCGGACCGCAGCTTCGGCGCATGGTGTCGGGGTGGGTCGCCGAGGATCTGGTCGGTGATCTCGTCCAGTGCGGGCGATACACCGGCGCGCACCTGGCGTGGGGTCAGCCAGTGGCAGTGGCCGTCGGTGGGTGCAGCGGCCAGGCCGAACTCTGCTCCGCCGGGCCAGCGGGAGACCAGAGCGGCATAGTGCAGCCGGCCCAGATCGAAGACATCGATCGCCTCCGGATCGTCACCGTCAGTGCGGGTGCGCTGCCGGTACGGATGGAGGACCGACTCGATCAGCAGGCCGGCAATCTGGACATTGCCGGTCGGGGTGACCAGGATGGTCTCGGGGTTCAGCCGCAGGTGGAACAGCCCGAGTGGGTGGATGCCGGACAGGGCGTCGGCGATGGCACGGATCAGCCAGGCCGCCTCCAGACCGGTCAGCGGGCCGGTGGCCAGAATCACCTCCAGGGAGGAGCCGGCCGTGTACTCGTTGACGATGTAGCAGCCGACCTCACCCTCGTCGCACTCGGTGGCGTCCAGCACCCGGAGAAAGCGCGAGTCGGTGGCGATCGCCGCCCGCCGGGCAGCTTCGAGCAGGTCGGGGTTGTATCCCTCATCGTGGGGCAGCAGGTGGCAGACCACGGACCGGGACAGCACCTGGTCGAAGGCCCGCCAGGTGACTGTGCTGGCGGTCTCGGCCAGCACTTCCTCCATCCGGTAGCGACCGCCGAGGATGGTGCCGCCGCTGACCTGCGGGGCGCCGGGATGGTCCTCAGCATCGGTCTTCGGACTCGCCGGCTCGGTTCCACCCTGGTCGGCCCTGTCCTGGTCGGCCCCACCGCCGTCGGCCGTGCCGGTCGCCGTCCCGCCCTCTGCCTGGGTCATGATCGGGATCCCCGTCGCTGCGTAGCCTGCGGTTTCGCCTGCTTCCCCGATGGTAGGAGACTCTATCCCTTTCCGCAGCACTGCATCGCTTCCCACCGCGGAAATTCCGCCCACCTCACCAAGATCGTCCCTCTTGCCCGGCCCGGCAGGCCTGTCACCGTTGCCCGGGCCGCGGGGGCCATCACCGTCACCCGAGCCGGTACGGCGTCGCAGCACCGTTCGGACAATGTCGCCTACCTCGCTGAGGTGCAGCATCCGGGCCATCACGATGAACAGCCCGACCGCGACCACGGCAGCCAGCACCAAGGTGAGCGCGGTGGCCGGCTTCGAGGCCGACCACTGCCGCATCGCCCAGGCAATGCCGCCGGCGGCCAGGGCACCGGGCAGGACCGCGAGGAAGAGTCGCAGGCAGTGCCGCAGCAGCTCAGCGGCGCTGAGTCCCGGCAGTGCCCGGGCCAGCAGGCGAAAAGAGATCACCACGCCGAGCAGGTAGGCCAGCGAGTACGCCAGCGCGAGACCGGCTGCGACCAACGAGGGCCGGTTCACCGCCAGTACGAAAATGACGGCCAACCCGGCATTGGTGGCGGCAATGATGCATTGCAGAAAGAAGGTGGAGCGGGTGTCCTCCAGTGCATAGAACGTCCGCAGGCAGATGTACTGGATGGTGAACGGGACCAGGCCAATGGCGAAGCCCATCAGCGCCCAGGCGATGTAGATCGAGTCGTGGGATCCCGCTCCTTGGGCGAACAGCAGCTCCGAGATGGGCACCGCCAGCACCAGGAAGCCGACCGCCATCGGCAATAGGACGGTCAGTGCCAGCCGCATGGTGTGCATCGACTCGTCCCGGACACCGGGCAGGTCCCCGGCGGCGGCTAGCCGGGAGGCCGACGGCAGCATCGCGGTCGCCAGCGACACGGTGACCAACGAGTGCGGCATGATCCACAGCAGGTAGGCGTTGTTGTAGACCGTCAGGCCGGCGCCCTCGCCATCGATGGTGGCGCGGCTGGCCAGCCGGTTGATGATGACCAGCGCTGCCTGGGTGACCACCACAAAGCCCAGCGTCCATTTGGCCAGCGAGAAGGTGTGGCCGAGACCGGTGTTTCTGAGGTCGAAGCGCGGCCGGTAGTGGAAGCCGGCTGAGCGCAGGTACGGGACCAGGATGGCAGCCTGGACCACGATGCCGACGGTGGCTCCCAGCCCGAGCACCAGCTCCTGGTGACGGCTGAAGGCGACGGAGGTGTTACCACCGCTCCACAGCACCAAATACAGGGCGAAGACCCCGATGGAAACCACATTGTTGGCGATCGGAGCCCACATCATCGGGCCGAACCGGCCCCGAGCGTTGAGCACTTGGCCGGCCAGGAAGAAGGCGCCATAGAAGAAGATCTGTGGCAGGCACAAAGAGGCCAGCGTCACCATCGAGTCGTACTGGGCGGCCAGGGCGGGGTCTCGCCACTCGCTGGTGGTGTAGATCTTGATCATCAGCGGTGCGGCGAAGGTGACGACGGCGGTGACGACGGCGACGATCAGCAGGAAGGCGGTCATGATCCGGTTGGTGTAGGCCTCGCCGCCATCCTCGTCGTTCTTCACCGCCCGGACGATCTGCGGCACCAGGACTGTGTTCAGCGCGCCACCGGCCAGCAGGATGTAGATGCTGTTCGGGATCGTGTTGGCGAAGGTGAACATTTCGGCCTGCCTGGTGCCGTTGCCGAGGACAAAGGCGATTAGCGCCACCCGGACGAAGCCCAGAATCCGCGACACCAAGGTGCCAGCGGCCATCAGCGCACTGGCCGAGATGAGCTGGGAGCTGCTGCTCCGGGCCGTCTCGAGCTGCTCACTCATCTTTTGCGTCCTCGACCGCATCCTCGTTCGCGTCCCCGGCCGCGTACTCGGTTGGGGGGCGCTCGGGGCGGCGCTCCCGGCGTACTTGCCGGATCCGGATCGCCGTGGCGATCACCAGCACCGTCCCGGCCGCGACAGCGATCAGCCAGCCCACCGTGCCGTAATGGGTGGCGACCACCTCGATCGTTACCGGTTTGCCGATCTTTGTGCCGGGACACGGATCAGCCGCCTTCTTGCCGCAGACCGTCGTCAGCTGGGCCTTGACCCGGACAGGTCCATTGCTGATGGCCCTGGGATGGATCAGGACCGACACACTCTCACCGGCCTCAACCAGCTTGTTGTCTTGGGCGGGGATGGAGAGCCGCTGGCTGTTGCTGGAGGAGAAAACTATCGACACCCGGACGTCGGAGGCAAGATCATTGCTGACGCTGACCGAGGACGATCCCTCACTGCCGGTCATCAAGATCCGCTTCTGGGCCTGCAGCCGAATGGCCTTCCCACCGAAGATCTGGTTGATCTCACTCATCTGTGGGCCAATCAGGCGAGCGGGATCGTTGTCGGCTGCCCGCCACCAGGAACTGACCGCCCGGGCCATCGCCGCGTCGGCCCGGGCGTCGACGGCGCCAGAATTGGCCAGCAGCTCCCGGTAGGCCCGGAAGCTTCGGTCCAGGCCGGCAATGTCATTCAGCTGGTCAGCAGTCAGCTCATCGGCAGCCGCTGCCGGCGGATAGCTGGGTGGCCCGAACCAGCTGGCCGGCTTGGCCTTTAACAGCTGGGTCAGGTCCCGCCGCTGGGTCCATGGCGCGTCGGCGGCGCTGTCGGCCCGAGCCTGGGCGGCACTGCTGATCACCCGTACGGTGGCCGGCTCGGCCGTCTCCGCCATGCTCTGGATCAGGGAGTCTGCCAGCAGCCGTTGTCGCAGCTGGACTTCAGAGGTCCGAGGGTCGGGTCCGGGCCCACCGTCGAAGCTGCCGGCCGCATAGCTGACGATGGGTGGGTTCCCGGGCGACTGCAGCAGTGGTTGGGGGCCGTCGGCCGATGCGCTGGAGAGCAGCAGCGCTGCTGGTGACAAACCATCGGCCAGCTTGACGGTAGCCGGGTCGGCCAACCCGCTGGCCGGCATCACCAGCAATGGCAGCTGCTTGGTGGCCGCCACCCTCGCGGCCGCCTGGGTGATCCGCTTGACCAGCTGGGTGGGGCTCGCCATGTCGTCGCCGAGCGGAGCCCGATGAGCCAGCGAGGCCAGATCCGGTACGGCAAAGGGGAGGCGGTAGCCGTCGGTCTTCGTCTGCACGTCGGCAAACCGGGCCAACCAGTTGCCGGCCAGCTCCTTGCCGGTTCCGGGGGTGGTCAACGTGGCGTTCTGCACCTGGTACCCCTGTGCCATGGCCTGCAACTCCGCGATCAGGGACGGGTCAACGGCGTGACTGACATCCGCCCGTTCGGCCGAGGCCAGCAGCACTGCCAACCGGCCGCCCGGCTGAAGCTCGGCGGCCAGGTGGTCATCAGCGAAGACGGACTGGCTCTTCCCGCTCGCTGGTCGGAGCATCGACGGCGCGCTACTGAGCAGCACGATCGAGGTCACGCCGACCTGGTGCGTGCTGCCTTGGTTCGGCGCGTCCGGCGACGGCTGGGCCGTTGTCCCGATGATCGGGACGAACGTGCGTGCACGGCCGATCGTGTCTTTGTGGTGGGTGCGGAGATGGACACCCATCAAATAGACCCCGTCAATACTGGGCAGCTGCAGGTCCTTGACAGCGGCGCTGACGGTGAAGGTGGCCATCGCCCCCGGTGCCAGTTCCGGAGTGGAGAGCGGCACGGGTGCCTCGTCGATCCGGCGTCCCAACGGCTGGGTGGGAGCCGACTCCAGCGCTGCCGCGACCGCCTCGGAATCGGTGATCGGCTCCAGGCTGCGCCAGAAGAAGATTTCCAGCTCGCTCAGCTGCTCTTGACTGTTGTTGGATACCGTGCCGGTGATGGTGATGGTGTCGGCCCGCGTCGGCCGCTCGGGGGTGA
This sequence comes from Propionibacteriales bacterium, assembly GCA_038244025.1. GTDB lineage: Bacteria > Actinomycetota > Actinomycetes > Propionibacteriales > Propionibacteriaceae > Microlunatus. The sequence continues at coordinate 370 of JBBSQO010000036.1, read as the reverse complement.
GCGAGGTGAGCGTGATGGACACCAAGGCCTTGGAGTCATCGGCAGGGGTCGGCTCGTCGGCCCGCGCTGAGTCGGCCGGCAGCAACATCAGGCTGGCCAGCACAGCGGCACAACCCAGCAGTGCTATCACAGTTCGGGACAGTAGTGCGCGGTCCGGTAGTGCGCGGGCCAATAATGGTCGGGCCAGTAGCGCGCGGGCAACTACCCTTGGGCCAACGATGCGGCGCGTGCCACGATTCGTCGGTCCTATCACCCGGCCATCCTAATCGTCACCGGTGTGTTCCGATGCCTTCTGTATCCGCCGGAGGGTCCTGCTCTATCTGCCGGAGAGTCCTGGGCCGCCGGCCTGGACGAGACCGGTGGGGGTTGC